>JAHXHU010000169.1 GCA_025656375.1 Candidatus Thiodiazotropha sp. (ex Ustalcina ferruginea)
CTGCTGAATTCATTTTTTCCTTCCTTTGCCATAAACCGGAACACTGGGAATTATAAATGAATATTTTATTCAGGACACTACACTAGTACCCCTATGTCGGCGCATATCAGTGCATCCACTGATAGAGACGCGGCACTGTCGACTGCTTGGCTCCAGCGTTCCCATCCTTCCGGTCGTGGATAGGTATTGATGGCCATGAATACGCGCTTGCCCCTTGCTTTCGCATAGGCGATGCCTTCACGAGCACGTTTTTCATTAAAGTTCAGCCCGGGAAAGTGGCGTGCATTGGTATCGTTGCGCAGTCCGAAATAGACTGCATCAGCGCCATTGTCCACGGCTGCTTTTAGAGAGGGCAAATTACCTGCGGGACAGACCAGTTCCATATATCAAGCTCATATTATTTTAACCTGACAACCCAAAATATTGGGTTGAAGGTTAATAGTTAACCTTCATGCAACCTGCCGATGCAGTGCTCGTCGTTGTTGCAGTTCGATAGTGATAGCATTAAGAACGCGCCACTTCTGAGCGCACCAGTTTGGCGCCAAAAGGATCGCCTCTGAGGCAGTGCCTGTAAGGCGGTGCCAGATAACCTCCGGTGGTGTTAGTTCCACCAGGTCAGCAGCAATATTGACATACTCTTCCATGGTGAGCGGGTGATAATCGCCCTGGCGATATGCGTTGGCTAGCTGAGTCCCCTTTACGACATGTAAAGGGTGGAGTTTTAGGCCATCAGTACCCAGCTCTAAAACTTTTCGAAGTGTTTCTCTCGCATGCTGAGCTGTTTCACCAGGCAGCCCCGCAATCATGTGTGTACAAACCTTGAGGTCGAGTCTCCTGGCTCGCATAGCGCTATCAGCATATTCTGCAAAACCATGTCCACGATTGACTTTGGCAAGTGTCTCGTCAAAGGCAGACTGCAGTCCAAGTTCAAGCCAGATTTCAAACCCTTCTGTTTGATAGCCTGCTAGCAGTTCGAGTACCTCATCGGGCACACAATCAGGGCGAGTGCCTATTGAGAGTCCAATGACATCCTCTTCAGCTAAAGCCTCTCCATATAACTGGGCGAGGTGATCTATTTCATCATAGGTGTTGGTATAAGCCTGAAAATACGCGAGGTATTTTGTAGCGCCGGTGCGCTTACGGATGACCTGCCTACCGGATTCGATCTGTTCGCTGATCGGCTTGGGTTGACGTCCATTGGGACGGAAAGAGACGTTGTTACAAAATGTGCAACCACCTATTCCTTTGCTGCCGTCCCTATTCGGGCAGGTAAACGCAGCATCAAGGGCGATTTTATGCACTCGCTCGCCATAACGATTCAGCAGGTACTGGCCAAAGGTGGTTACTTGCTCGGAAAGGGTTGTCATCGTCTAACCAACCTGATTGAGGACACGACAACGAAATTTTACCTTCAAATGGCCTTACAAGCTGGGATATCGAGACCCTCAAGTCCGTCAACGGCGGATACAGTCACATCAGCGATATAGCTGGGTGCCTCGCGAGTAAAGTCTAGCATCGCTTCATAAGAGCCGGGCAGATTTGGTCTGCAGTGTAGATCATAGATCTCCTGGTTCTGGGCATTCAGGGAAATTGACAGGGAGTCAACACATTCTCCGAGTTCCGGCAAGGTGTTGTGCTTGTGTACCAGATTGCATAATCCATCTGTATTGACACGTACCCGACCACCCTGCTGTTTAATATGCCTGGCCACCTCCAACAGTACATTGAGTCTTAGGGTGGGTTCGCCATAACCACAAAAAACCACCTCTTCATATTGGGTCGGATCATCGATGGAGGCGATGACCTCTTCCTCTGTGGGTCTGTGGATAATTGTCAGGTCATAGCCTTTGACGGTCATGTCGCCAAGTGTTTTAGGGCAGAAGACGCATTCCAGTGTGCAGCGATCGGTAATGCTAAGATAGAGATTATTGTCGATTTGATAGCTTATCTGCTGTGCCACGTTGTCCCCATTTATTATGATTAGGAAGTGCCATCCTAGCGTTTGAGAGGGTAGAGACAATGACTTTGATCAAAGCAATTGGTGGGGGTGATTCAACCTGGAATTCCAGGTTCAAGCACCCATTGCCTGCGCTGTCTTTTGGCATATAACCTTAAAATTGTCATATTGCTGACGAGTGACCCCTGGACCACTTATACCATTGTCACCGTAGAATAGTCCTACCGGTTTGCCACGGATAAACACCGACATAGCAATGAATCCACTCGGGTTGATCTGCTCCAAGGCAGATTGTGGAATCATCGGTAAGTATTTTTCAGCATTATTTCGATTTAAGGATATCGACTGAGGTTTATTCATTAATGTCTTGAATAAGCTTGGTTTTGTTGTACTTAGTGAGAATCCTTTTAGGGAGAGCTGCTGATCCGATTCAGTCACGAATCTTGCCTTAAGTGAGGTTTTGTCAGGGTTCAGCATGGCAAACATCACCCGACTTAAACCAAGTTCTTCATGCATCTGTTGCAAAGCAACATTGAGTAGTTCCTGCAGTGGATTGATACGCTTCGTAGGTGTAGGCAGCTGTGCTGCATTGAGTGTTTCAACAGGGGTTACATTAGGCTTGGATTCCGGCTTTGGCTGAGTTTCAGCTATTGGTTTGGGTGCTTCAATAACCCTATCGATTTGTCTGGGAGGCTGTTGCGGGATGCTCTCCTGAGCTGATTCCTTCGCCACTCGATCCTCGCAAATCAGGTAAAAAGCAGGTAGTGGCAGAGGAAGTACATCAAGTCCCCGTGCCGTCTCAGCAGATAGCTGGTGTAAATGTGCGTTGGCCTCATCATGTGTGATATCGAGAAACTCCGCCAGCAGCTCTATATCGTCATGAGTCCTGTTTCGATGCCAGCCGAGACTGCTCTCCCTGGCAAGGGCAGATGCGAGCATCACGGTTAAGGGCCGTGGCTGGTAACTATTAGAGAGTCCCTGAGAATCATGTATCAATTTTGGAAGTCGCCATTGTAGACTCAACTGGGCATTGAGTTCCTCAAGGGTAAAGCCAAGTATCTCTAGAGCAACACTCTGCCGCTCATTCTCGTCCACGATTTTAGTGTGGATCGAACGCATAAGGTTGGGTTCAGCGGACCACAGCGCCATTTCCCCAAGATCGTGGAACAGGGCGGCGGTGTAGAGGGCATCACCATCGGATTGACCCTGCGATTCAGAGAGACCTCGGGCATAGAAGGCTGCATGTGCCGCCCGGCTATAGCAGTCAATGAGCCCTCGCCGTGGCGGTCCCTTCAATTTGTCTTCCAGGCAGGGCAAGGTCCGGCTTGCCTGTTCGATTAGGCCCATGCCAAGAAGCGGTATTGCAAGTGAAATCTTGGTAACGGCTTCCTTAGGAGGATTGGGCAGGCTGCTCAATCGTTGCATGATGTGGAGACTGAAACCCGGATCCCGTGAGATGACCTCTGAGAGTCTATTGTGATTGACGCTTGATTTCTGTAGCAGATCTCTGACATGGGTCAGCGTCCTTTGCATGACGGGTAGCGGATCGGCGGAAAGTTTGTCTGCCCAGTCTTGGACTGATTGAGTCATCAGAGTTAGCTCTTAGAATCTGTTTGCTTGGTTTTATGTGATTGCATTATGGGTACTTCTTACGGGATCACCCGTTTCTGCCCAAGATAATTTCGTATTTTGACACGCGTCCGTTTTGCTAAGCTCAAGGAGTGATGGTCTCAATTTAACATCTGTAAGGGGTACTTAAAAATGATCGGCAATATTCAGTGATTCTTAATCAAGAGTTGATTCTCTAGGTTGCGTAAAAACCCGTTTTTATCTAAAGAGGGGCGGATATTGGTTAGTTAATCCATTGAAATCAATGGTATTCTCTGAAAAAGCATGCTCTATTCCTGTCTCATCTACTCATCCATCTGCTACCTTGGTGACTACTCTCCCAGTAAAGGGAGAGAGATGCTAGCGGTCGTATCGATTGGTTTCAACAAGGGGACAGACGAAATTCGTCTGTATCTGAGAGATTGGGTGGATGGTAGACTTACCCGTTTATTTCTTCAGTTTTGAGAGGTTTGTATGGCAGGTCACAGTAAGTGGGCCAATATCAAGCATAAAAAGGCCGCCAATGATAAAAAACGCGGCAAGATTTGGACCAAGCTGATACGGGAGATTACCGTAGCCGCCCGCATAGGGGGTGGGGAGATAGGTTCCAACCCCCGGCTGCGTCTCGCGGTGGATAAAGGCATCGGCGCAAACATGCCTAAAGATACAATAGAGCGTGCAATCAAGCGGGGTGCCGGTGGTGCCGAGGGTGATAACTACGACGAGATTCGCTATGAGGGCTATGGTGCCGGAGGTACAGCGGTGATGGTCGACTGCATGACTGACAATCGTAATCGAACCGCATCAGAAGTGCGTCATGCCTTTAGTAAACTGGGCGGTAATCTGGGGACAGATGGTTCCGTCTCCTATCTCTTCAACAAACAAGGCATGATCAGCTTTGCCGGCGGTGCCGATGAAGATGCCGTTATGGAAGCTGCAGTGGAGGCAGGTGCCGATGATGTTGTCACAAATGAGGATGGCTCAATTGATGTGGTCTCTACACCCGAGAGCTTCTCTCAAGTAAAGGATGCCCTGCTTGCTGCCGGTTTGACGCCGGATAATGATGAAATTACCTACACCGCTTCGACCAATGCGGTATTGGATGAAAGTGATGCGGACAAACTACTTCGAATGATCGACATGCTGGAGGATCTGGACGATGTGCAGAATGTCTACACCAATGCTGAGATCTCTGATGAAATACTGGATGCAATTAGCTGAATGTTGCGGATAATCGGCATCGATCCCGGTTCCCGCTTGACAGGTTATGGCCTGATCGAGTCGGACGGTATACGCTCGGTCTATGTGGCTCACGGTGTGTTGCGTCTTAGTGGCGACGACTTACCACCCAGGCTGGGAGCGATATTTGCGGGCATCAGTGAACTGATTGATCGGCATCAGCCGGATGTGATGGCTATCGAGCAGGTGTTCGTGGCCAAAAATCCATCCTCGGCCCTCAAGCTTGGACAGGCAAGGGGAGCGGCAATTTGTGCGGCTGTCAACCATGGGCTGGCGGTTGCTGAATATACGTCCACCCGTATTAAACAGGCCGTTGTGGGTACAGGCCATGCGGAAAAGGCACAGATTCAGCATATGGTGCAGATGCTGCTGGGATTGAAAGAGAAACCACAAGCTGATGCGGCTGATGCACTGGCGGTGGCGCTCAGTCATGCACATACCAATACAACACTGCTACGTCAGTCCAGTAGCAGGCAGCGGGGTTTACGCAGATGATAGGTCGTCTGAGAGGGGAACTTGCCTACAAGCAGGCACCGTATCTTCTCATAGATATCAATGGTGTTGGATATGAGTTGGAAGCACCGCTCTCCACTTTTTTCACTTTGCCGGACATTGGTCAGCAGGTCATTCTCTACACCCATCTGGCAATACGCGAGGATGCCCATGTCCTCTACGCATTTACCACTCAATCTGAACGTACGCTATTTCGCAGTCTGCTCAAGGTCAGCGGGATTGGTGCAAAGATGGCTCTCGCGATTCTCTCGGGTATGAGTGCCGATGAGTTCAGCCGCTGTGTGGAGACTGAGGATGTGGCGTCCCTAGTGAGGTTGCCGGGCATCGGTCGTAAGACAGCTGAGCGCTTGATTGTGGAAATGCGTGACAGGTTGGCAAAGCTGGGTGATCTTACCGCTGTTGGCATGCCATCTCAGGGTGAACATTCCGCACGTCCGGTTACTGAGAGTTCGGATGCGGTGTCAGCATTGGTCGCACTGGGCTATAAACCACAGGATGCAGGTCGGATGGTCAAGGCAGTGAAAAAGGATGGCATGGATAGTGAAACACTGATTCGGGCTGCGCTGCAGGGCACAGTTCAATAGTATTAACCCCTATTTCTTACCCGTTGGACCGGATAATCAAGTGAGTAACGAACCCAGACTGATCAATAGCGAGGCCACTGGCGAGGATGATGCCCTGGATCGTGCCATCCGTCCAAAAAGGTTGTGTGACTACGTCGGTCAACCTGCCGTATGCGAGCAGATGGAGATCTTTATCCCAGCGGCGCGAGGTCGGGGGGAGGCCCTTGACCATGTCCTGATATTTGGTCCTCCAGGCCTGGGAAAGACGACCCTGGCGCACATCATCGCCAATGAAATGGAGGTCAACCTGCGCCAGACTTCCGGGCCTGTGCTTGAAAAGCCAGGTGATCTGGCCGCCTTGCTGACCAACCTTGAATCTCACGATGTGTTATTCGTCGATGAGATCCATCGACTCAGCCCCGTGGTGGAGGAGGTGCTCTATCCGGCGATGGAGGACTTCCAGCTAGATATCATGATCGGAGAGGGGCCTGCAGCCCGCTCGATTAAACTCGACCTACCACCGTTTACCCTGGTTGGGGCTACCACCCGTGCCGGATTATTGACTTCACCGCTGCGAGATCGATTCGGCATCGTGCAGCGCCTTGAGTTCTACAACAGCAACGATCTGGCAAGGATAGTTACTCGCTCAGCCGGTATTCTGAATATCGGTATGGATGAAGCAGGGGCAAGAGAGATAGCGCGCCGGTCGCGAGGCACGCCAAGGATTGCCAATCGCTTGCTAAGACGGGTGCGTGATTATGCACAGGTTAAAGGGGATGGACATATTTCAGCTGAATTGGCTGACAAAGCGTTAGCCATGCTCAAGGTCGATGGCAATGGCTTTGACAACATGGATCGACGCCTGCTATTGGCAGTAATCGAAAAATTCGAGGGCGGGCCTGTAGGCGTTGACAACCTGGCGGCGGCAATCGGAGAAGAGAAAGGCACCATTGAGGATGTCCTTGAACCCTTCCTGATTCAGCAGGGGTTTATGATGCGTACACCCAGGGGCAGGGTGGCGACCCAGGCCGCCTATCTGCACTTTGGGCTCTCACCGAAAGCGGGTGAACATGTACCCACTAAGGATGATCTGTTTCGCGAGTCATAGTGCAGCAGGGAACTCGTACCACATCATACACTCATAGATTGGGACTCATGGTATCTGCAGGTGCGAATTCACTACCATCAGATTACGAAGCTAAGTATGATTCTTCTATTTTAATCTGAATCCAAGGATTCAGGTTTTTGTGAAATATGTTGTGGCTGATGAGACAGAAAAAATTGTAAATATCTGAACCCATGGGTTGACGGAAGATTCAGGTAGTGGTCAGGTAAGGGGTATGAACAACAGCGCTCATCGTTTTGTCTGGCCGGTTAGGGTCTATTACGAAGATACTGACTCAGGGGGCGTTGTCTATTACGCCAATTACCTGAAGTTCATGGAGCGAGCACGAACCGAATGGCTACGTTCAATCGGATTTGAGCAGGATCGTCTATTGGAGCAGGACGGGATCATCTTCGCAGTTCGTCAGGTGGAAGTGGGATACCATCAGCCTGCCCATTTTAACGATGCGCTTGAGGTCAGTGCCAGTCTGTCGCAAAAAGGTCGTGCCAGTCTTAGCTTCTATCAAGAGGTTGTGCGTTCATCGAACCTACAACTGTTGTGTAAGGGCGTAATCAAGATTGCCTGTGTGGATATCAAAAATATGCGTCCAACGCCTATTCCAAAAAAGCTAATGATGGAGATACCGGATGTCGACTGATCTCACAATTACCCATCTGATACTGAACGCCAGTCCGGTCGTTCAGTTTGTGATTGTCCTGCTGATGTTTGCCTCCGTCAGTTCTTGGAGCATGATATTCGATCGGATGCGTATCCTGAAGAGGGCGGGCCGTGCAGCGGATGAGTTTGAAGGTCGATTCTGGTCGGGTGGCGACCTGGCTGAACTCTACCGTCAGATCGAGCGGGAGACCGATGATGAATCGGGTATGGCCTCTATCTTTCGCGCTGGATTTCGTGAATTCGCGCGCTTACGCACAAAAGGGCACAAAGACCCGATGGCGATGGTTCAAGGTGCTCAACGCTCCATGCGGGTATCTTTGAATCGCGAAGTTGATCGTCTGGAAAACCACCTAACAACCTTGGCCACAATAGGATCCACCAGCCCCTATGTAGGGTTATTCGGGACTGTCTGGGGCATTATGAATTCCTTTACCGCGCTGGGTAATGTCAAACAGGCCACCCTCGCACTGGTCGCTCCGGGTATTGCCGAGGCGTTGATTGCCACTGCCATCGGCCTGTTTGCCGCCATTCCAGCGGTGGTTGCCTATAATCGCTACTCCAACGATGTCGAACGTCTGAACAATCGTTATGACGATTTCGTCGAGGAATTTGCAACTATTCTGCAGCGCCAGGCTGTTACCTGACTGGCTGTTAAAGATGAGTCGTCAAAAGAATCGTCGTCGCCCCATGTCAGAGATCAATGTAGTGCCCTACATTGATGTGATGTTGGTGCTGTTGGTGATTTTCATGATCACGGCTCCACTGCTGACCCAGGGTGTCAAAGTTGATTTGCCCCAGGCAGATGCCGAGCCACTGTCTAAGGAGATGGATGAGCCTCTGGTTGTAACGGTGAACCGGGATGGCGATATGTTTATCGATATCGGCCAGGACAAAGACCAACCGGTTGAACCGGATGCGCTTGTCGGCCGGGTGCAAGCGGTCCTTAAATACAAACCGAAGACCCCGATTATGGTCCGTGGCGACACAGGTGTAGCCTATGGACGCGTCGTGGAAGCGATGGTACTGCTGCAGGCCGGTGGCGCACCTAGCGTTGGGCTGATTACTGAACCACCGGAGTCCTAGTGTTTTCAGTCATCAAACGTAATCCGGTGTCTGTGGTACTGGCTCTTCTGTTGCACGGGCTGATTCTGTTTTTTCTGATTTTCGGCATGGATTGGTCGAATCCGGGAAAACCGGCAACACCCAAGGCAAATGTGGTTCAAGCCCATACGGTCGATGCCAAGCAGCTCAATCAGACCAAGGAGAAGGAGAGCGCCGCAGAGCGGGAAAAACAGCGGCAGCGGGAACAGGAACAGAAACGCAAACAGGCGGAAAAGAAAAAGCGTCAGCAGCAGTTAGAGCAGAAGCGAGTTGCAAAGGAAAAGGCCGAAAAGAAGCGACAAGAGGCTGAAGTAAAACGTCAAGCCCAGTTGAAGAAAGAGCAGCAGGTCAAGGAGGCCAAGCGTAAGGCTGAGACAAAACGCAAAGCGGAGATGGAAGCAAAGCGTAAAGCGGAAATTGAGCGGAAGCAAAAGGCTGAACGCGAAGCCAAACGCAAGGCGGAGGCCAAGCGAAAAGCGGCAGCAGAGGCAAAAAGAAAGGCAGAGGCTGCCGCACGAGCTGAGCGTGAGCGAGCCTTGCAGGAGCAAATGGCTGCAGAGCAGAATAGCCGTGAGATTGATCGCTATGTAGCTGTCATAAAGCAACAGGTCGAACGTAGCTGGCTAAAGCCTGGACAAGGCAGTGAAGAACTCTCCGGTGTCGTGCAGGTACGCCTGATTCCGGGTGGCGATGTGGTGCCGGGTGGTGTCAGTATTATCAGGAGTAGTGGCAATGCAGCATTTGATCGTTCTGTGGAGTCAGCAGTCTATAAAGCGGCCCCGTTACCCGTCCCAAGCGGGTTATTATTTGAATCGTTTCGTACACTAAAGTTAAACTTTAAGCCGAGTAAGTAACTAATTGTCATGATGAAAAAAATTCTACTTTTTCTGCTTGTATTAATGGTCTGGCAACCGGCATTGCATGCCGAGTTGACCATTGAGATTACAGAGGGTGTCGAGGGGGCGTTGCCGATCGCTGTAGCGCCATTCAGTTGGCAGGGTAATGGTTCCCCACCCGAAGACATTGCTGCTGTAATCAATGCTGACCTGCAACGTAGTGGCCGTTTCAAGACGCTGCCCCGAGCGGACATGCTAGCCAGGCCGACTTCTGTTGAGGCGATTGAATTTAAAGACTGGCGAGCCTTGGATATTGAGAATCTGGTTATTGGCCAGGTGCAGTCGAACGGTGCTGGCGGCTATCAAATCCAATTCCAGCTATTGGATGTATTTCGAGGAGAACAGTTGGTCGGCTACAGCATACCCACTACCGCCCCGAATTTACGCAGTACTGCCCATCGTATTGCCGATCTGATTTACGAGAAATTGCTGGGTATGCCTGGGGCATTTGCGACCCGACTGGCATATATTACATCGACTAAGCCGGTCAATGGCGAGAGGCGTGTCGATCTTAATATCGCGGATGCAGATGGCTTCAATCCGGAAACCATTGTCAGTTCCAGTGAGCCCCTGATGTCACCGGCTTGGTCGCCGGATGGGTTAAAGCTTGCCTATGTCTCATTTGAGGGAGGACAGTCTGCGGTCTATGTACAGGGGGTCTATACCGGTAAACGTCAGAAGGTCACATCATTTAAAGGCATCAACGGTGCACCAGCTTGGTCGCCAGATGGCCGTAAATTAGCCATGACCCTGTCGAAAGACGGCAATCCGGATATATTCGTCTTCGATCTGAATACCCGCAAACTACAAGCCATCACCAGACACTATGCCATCGATACCGAGCCTGCATGGTCACCGGATGGACGCAGCATTGTATTCACTTCGGATCGCGGCGGTAAGCCGCAGATCTATCGTGTTTCGGCATTTGGTGGAAAAGCGCAACGCATCACCTTCCAAAACAGCTACAATGCACGTGCTTCCTTCTCACCCGACGGTAAGGTGTTAGCGCTGGTGACCCTGGTGACCCGTGAAGAGGGAAAAAAATACCGCATTGCGGTACAGGATCTCGAGTCTGGTGTCATGCAAGTGCTCAGTCAGGGCAGTCTGGATGAGTCACCCAGTTTCGCGCCCAATGGCAGCATGATAATTTATGCCTCAAAGGCAGGTTATCGCGGTGTCCTGGCAGCGGTCTCGGTTGATGGTCGTGTACGGCAACGCCTCGCCCTGCAGGAGGGTGATGTGCGTGAACCGGTTTGGTCACCTTTTAAGAAATAATCGTACCGCTGGTAAGGAGAATTATTCATGAAAAAAATGTCAATCGTATGGGTCCCGATATTGCTGTCACTATTGTTGCTCGTGGGCTGTTCTTCAACCCCGACCAGTGAAGGTGGTGCGGATGTATCTGAACAATCCACCGGTGCTGATGGCAGTGATGCCTATGGTGACGGTGCTTCCACCTCTGCTGCCAGTCAAGGTAGTGAATGGCAAGGAGACCCGCTGGAGAATCCCAATGGTCTGTTGGCAACCCGTGTGATCTATTTTGATTTCGATCTGAGTACGGTCCGGTCCGATTACATGGATGTGATTCAGGCACATGCAGACTATCTCGCAGCCAATCCACAAGTCGTGGTGCGATTGGAAGGCCATGCCGATGAGAAGGGAACGCGTGAGTACAACCTGGGTTTGGGCGAGAATCGCGCTAATGCTGTGCGAAGCCTGATGTTGGCTCAAGGGGTGTCGGATAATCAACTGGTGGTCGTCAGCTATGGCGAGGAACGGCCAGCAGCATTTGAACACAACGATGAGTCCTGGGCACTCAATCGGCGTGTTGAACTTATCTACTGATTGGGGAGTTGGCGATGAGGTTGGTATTCAGGAAATGCTTACTCTGCGCAATGTTGGTGATCAGCGCTATGGCAACAACGGTTTCTGTCGCTGAGAATGGTAAACAGAGTGTGGAGCAACGTCTGCAGCGGCTTGAAAGAATATTGCAGAACCAGAGTCTGGCCGATCTTGTGGTGCAGCTTCAACAGTTACGCCAGGAAGTTCAGCAACTGCGAGGCGATGTAGAGCTGCAGAAACACACCATGGATGCAATGAGTCGCCGTCAGCGTGATCTCTACCTGGATATCGATCAAAGACTATCACGGGTTCAACCGAGCAATGGTGTTGGTATACAGGCTCCTGTGGTAATGCCACCACCGGTTACCAACCAACCGATAGCGACTGTTTCTGAACCTGCTCCAGGTCCCGTAGCTCCGACACCGCCCGATCCGAAAAAAGAGGCAACTGCCTATCAGAGTGCATTCAATCTTTTAAAGCAGGGGCGCTATTCGGAGTCGATTACTGCGTTCTCCAGCTTTCTAAGAGATTACGCAGGGGGGGGTTTCGAAGATAATGCTCAGTATTGGTTGGCGGAAGCAAGCTATGTCAATCGGGATTTCGATACTGCCTTGGGTGATTTCTCCAAAGTCATAGAGAAATATCCGCAAAGTCCCAAGATACCTGGCGCAATGTTGAAGATGGGATATATCCACTATGAGAAGCAGAACTGGAATGAAGTAAAAAGGATTCTGCATGAGTTACGGTCAAACTATCCTGCCACCACTGAATCTCTTTTGGCAGAAAAGCGCTTGAAACGTCTTGCTAAAGAGGGACGCTGAAGGAACGTACTTTCTGTTCTTAATTCCGCGTCATGCCACAACTTCGAATCACTGAGATATTCCTCTCCCTGCAGGGAGAGGGAAGACACGCTGGTTGTCCCAGTGCCTTCATTCGCTTGACTGGTTGTCCTCTGCGTTGTCATTACTGCGATACACGCTATGCATTTAGTGGTGGAGAGTGGTGCAGCGTTGAAGTTATTCTGCAACAGGTTGATAAGCTCAAGGCTGAACATGTCTGTGTGACCGGGGGAGAGCCGCTAGCTCAACAAGCGTGTAATGAGCTATTGACCCGGTTATGTGATGCAGCGTATCGGGTCTCACTGGAGACCAGCGGGGCATTGGATATCAGTAAAGTCGATTCCCGTGTAATGAGGGTGGTTGATCTCAAAACACCGGGTTCGGGGGAGATGGAGAGAAATCTGATGTCGAACCTTGAGTATCTGACCGCCAATGATCAAGTCAAATTTGTCATAACCAGTCGGGCTGACTACGAGTGGAGTAGGGATCTTTTGCAGAGGTACCAGCTAACGGACAAGTGCGAAGTACTCTTTTCTCCTGCCCAGGAAGAGCAGAATGCTACCGAACTGGCCGAATGGCTTGTTGAGGATAGATTGCAAGCCAGATTTCAGCTGCAGCTTCACAAGCTCCTCTGGGGCGACCAACCTGGATGATGATCCTAGATTCCGCAGTTGACCGCTGATATCTAACGTAAGGTAATGATATGGCGAATCAAATATTGCATCTTACCTCACCTATTGGGTGAGTTCTGGAACGCTACATGAATTTGAGAAAAATCCCGACGCACCCACCCTACTCCCACCCTACTACGTTGTCGTTCTTGTTAAGGGAACAGCCATTAACGGCGAGCGATGCCTTGCCGGGCACGCCGGGTTTTCCCACGAATCCATGTTCAACTGCGGATTCTAGGATGATAAAACCATGAGTCAACGTGCGGTTGTACTGCTCTCAGGTGGTTTAGATTCAGCTACTGTTCTGGCAATTGCCCGTAGTCAGGGTTTTTCGTGTTATGCACTGAGCATGGCTTACGGTCAGCGCCATGCTGCTGAATTGGCTGCGGCATCCCGGGTCGCCACAGCATTGCAGGTGCTGGATCATAAAGTGATTCATATAGGGCTCGATGATATCGGTGGATCAGCTCTGACAGATCGATCGATTCAGGTACCGGAGGAGATGAGTGCAGGCATACCCATTACTTATGTGCCGGCGAGAAATACGGTGTTTCTCTCTCTGGCCTTGGGATGGGCAGAGGTATTGGAAGCCCATGATATCTTCATCGGTGTCAACGCTGTTGACTATTCTGGCTATCCTGATTGCCGTCCGCAATTTATTGAAGCCTTCGAAAAACTGGCTAATTTAGCGACTAAAGCGGGTGTTGAGGGAAAACCATTCCAGATTCACACACCTCTGATCAATCTCAGCAAGGCGGATATTATTCGCCAGGGTATACAGCTGGGGGTGGATTATGGCCTAACCGTCTCCTGTTACCAGGCGACAGAGGCTGGTGAGGCTTGTGGTGTGTGTGATTCCTGTCGCTTACGCACACGAGGCTTTGTCGAAGCAGGTATTGCAGATCCTACAGCCTATCGCTGTCAATCAATGATAGAGTAACTCCGCCCAGCGATCCTGATTGATGAGACTGTTTTTATGCTTTTCCCAGGCCTCTGGGGAGCCAAACGCCTCTGCCATCACTTTGTCTAATGCTTTGGCGGTCTTCTCCTGACCGGCAACAAAAACATAAGTGTTTGGTGCTTGCATGAATTTGCTGCACTCCTCCATGTTGGCAGCCAGGTTATCCTGAAGTCCATCTTCTGCCCTCGCGAGAGGTCTCTCGGTCAATACACTGAATGCCTTGAAGGTTTGGTCATCATAAAACTGGCTTAGATCCTTTTGCTCCTCATTCAAGTAAAGCAGGTTCATCCCTCCTTGGTCACCGTAGAAGAGTCGGACATTACCTTTCCAGCTGCTATGTTGATCATAGATTTGACGGACAAATGCGCGAAACGGGGCAACACCTGTGCCAGTACCAATCATCAACAGATTGCTTGATGTATCAGCAGGTATCTTGAAAGGGCTTTTATAAGGACCGGTAATCTTGATTTTATCACCGATTCTGGCGTTGCAGAGGTAGTTGGATGCGATACCAGGATACTGCTCACCAGAAATATCATCCAGATAGAAACAACGCCTTACCAGTAGCTCAATGTCAATACTCTGGTTATTGCCAGTTTGGACCGGGTTGGCAATCGAGTAGCTCCGGTGGTGGAATTCATTACCCAATTGATGAGGGCCAGGCACCAGTACCCCGATGGATTGACCCGCAGCGTATCTAAAAGTAGGGTCGTCTATTTGAAGTATTAGTTTACGTACTTCTTCGGTGGATTCCGGGGTAATACGAGTGGATGACTTGATTGTGGCATCGCAGGAATTTTCTAAAAGGGTTTCGTCCGCGTTGTCGGCCATGGTTAATTCTCACAAAATTCTTTTAAAATCAGTTTATTACAGTTTTAGATGCTATTGTGTCGCAGCATTATAGAGTGAAAAGCTGATGCTCACCAGTCTCAATGCCAGGTGCATACGGTTATCGATAGGCCATCAATGCTGAGTTCAAATGCCAACAGTGTAGATGACAAAAAGACGGGTACAACAATGCGCTATAGATGGACAAGATAATGATAACGCTATACCATTCGTAAGCACTTATTTCTTCAGTAAATTTACCGTATTACCTGAATCTGTTAATTCCATGATTGACTATATTATTGTAGGTGCCGGGTTTGCCGGAACTGTACTTGCTGAGCGTCTTGCTTCTCAAAATAACAAAAAAATACTTATTATTGAAAAGCGTAAGCATATAGCGGGCAACTGCTACGATCATTACGATGAGCAGGGTGTGCTCGTTCATAAATATGGTCCGCATTTGTTTCATACTGATAATGCTGAAGTATTCAATTATCTTGGAGGATTCACTTCCTGGTTGAATTATCAACATGAAGTACTGGCGCTGGTTGATGGACAGAAAATTCCTATTCCATTCAATTTGAATTCACTGAAACAGCTGTTTTCACCCTCTATGGCTTCATCGCTGGAGAAAAAACTCATCGAACGTTATGGTTTTGATGTAAAGGTCCCTATCCTCGAGCTAAGAAAAGAAGAAGATAAAGAGTTAAAATATCTGGCGGATTATATCTACAGAAAGATATTTGCGAACTATACCGCCAAACAATGGGGATGCTTGCCAGAAGAAATTGACCCCGAAGTAACCGCGCGCGTACCTGTTTTTATTTCCCGGGACAACCGTTATTTTCAGGATAAGTATCAGGCTGTTCCCAAACATGGTTATACTCAATTATTCACCAATTTGTTGGATCATGACAATATTAAGTTATTGCTGAATACTGATTACAAGGATGTGTTGTCATTCGATAGTAAGACCGGTGAAATCACTATTTTTGGCCAACCATTTTCTGGGCAATTAATATACAGCGGTATGATTGATGAACTCTTTGACTGGAGATTCGGCGAATTACCATACCGTTCACTTCAATTTGATTTTGAGCACTTCAATCAAGCGTCTTTTCAACAGGCGACCACAGAGAACTACCCGGACAATTATGATTTCACTCGGATCACTGAATTCAAGCATCTGACCCGGCAGGAAATCCCGGGTACTACTATCGTTCGTGAATTTCCTCAAGATTATGATCGAAAGGATACGCGCAAGAATACGCCTTATTATCCAATGTTAAAAGATGAAAACAGGCAACGCTACGAACAATATTATGAGTTATCGCAGAAATTTGACCATCTTACCCTGGTAGGGCGACTCGCCGAGTACCGCTATTACGATATGGATGATATCGTGGCGCGAGCGCTTGAAGTGTATAAGGAACACTTTGCAACCTGAAATGGCTGAGAAAAAATTCACTAAACGCCTAAGCATTGTATTTCTGAATTATAACAAACTGGCCGAAACCCAACAGACTGTTGAACAGCTTTCTCTCATTTGTGGGAATAGAGAAGATATAGAAATCATTGCTGTCGATAATGGTTCCAGTGATGGTACAGCGGAATATCTAAAAAGTCAGACAATCGCAACAGCAATATTACTTTATGAAAACACCGGTATAGCAGGATATAACAAAGGATTTCAGCAGGCATCCGGTCAATATATTCTGGTACTTGATGATGATTCCAGCCCACAAAGCATAGATTCTGTAGAGCAAATGATGATAGTGCTGGACCAGCGTGATGAGATAGGTATTATTGCCTGTCATATCGAGTCGCCTGATGGTAGCGCTCAATGGAGCTGGCACTTACCAGAAAATGATAGCTTTGGGCCATCACCATTTTTTATTGGCTGTGGATTTATCATACGTTCCGAATTATTCAGGACTATGAACTGGTACCCTGACGAATTTTTTCTTTACCAGAATGAAATCGATATTGCGTTCAAAGCAAGACAGAACGGCTACCAGATCTATTATGCCCCCGACTGCGTTGTGATACATAGAGGGATTCCGGTCCAACGACCTGGATGGCGAAGAGTTTACTACCCTACGCGCAATACCCTTTGGTTAATCCAGCGATATTATCCTCAGCCTCAAGCAAGCTATATGATAGTGTCACGGCTATTGATCGGTTTGGTAAGAGCTATTCAGTTTCATCAGCTGGTGAACTATACCAAAGCGGTAAAGGATGCCTTTAAGCAACGCCCCGAAAAACAAATACTATCTGCTGATGTCCGGAAAGAGAGCGATGTGTTTTGGCGACAGAACAGTATTTTTCATCACCTATTCAGAATGAACTGATGATCATGACTACCAACAAACAGGCTCGAATATTAATCATTATCGTTACTTGGAATAAGCAGCAGTATGTTATTGATCTGCTAAATTCAATATCGATATTGAACTATCCAAGTGAAAGCATGGATATCGTGGTTGTTGATAATGCTAGTACGGATAGCACAGTAGAGTTGATACGACAACAATTTAATGATGTTCATCTGATATGTAACAAAGAAAATATAGGTGGATCAGGTGGGTTCAATACCGGCCTTGCCTGGGCATTTGAGCAACAAGATTATGACTACCTATGGCTGCTCGATAACGATGTAAAGGTCCACAAAAATGCACTTATCGAGCTGCTGAATGTGCTTGAGGAGCAAAGCGATGTAGCTATTGCCGGTTCAACCATGATGCAACTGGACTGTCCCTATCAAATAAATGAAATGGGCGCATTTGTTGATCGAGGAAATGGACAACTATTATTCAACCGACATAATCAGAAAGTCCCATCCTTGCAAGGAAGAGATGTCGATGATCTCATAAAAGCCGATTTGGATTTAAGCCAAATCATCAGTGAATGTCAAAGCTGGATGGATGTGGACTATGTCGCCGCGGCGTCACTATTGATTCGTGCCGATATTGCTAAAGAAGCAGGTCTCTGGGACGACTTTTTTATTCACTTCGATGATGTGGGTTGGTGCCAGCACATTGCTGACAAAGGGTATCGTATTGTTGTATCTGCTCAATCTGTCATATGGCATATGTCAGCGGTTACTAAGGTACCATCCTGGATTCTCTACTATGACAATCGAAATATTCTCTATCTACTTGAGAAATATGGATACTCAGGATCGATAGCTCGCTCAAAAAAATGGACCCTGAAAAAATCACTCTACTATGCATTGATTGGTAAACCTGACATATCAGCATTACATCTTAATGCTCTGAATGACTATGATCAGCGAGTAAAAGGAAAAAAAGATATTGCTTTGGATTCAGTATATCTAGGTCTTGAGGCCACCTCGGAGATTTTACTCGACGATAATATAAAAAGGGTTCTCATGCCCTGGACTGTAAATTTACAAGCCAGTAATTTACAGCATCAGTTTGTCAGTGCATTACAGAAAAGAAATGATCTGCATATTGATTTTATATCAGATCCAACAGATTGTGTTTCAATTCAACCCAGGCAACTACCTAAAAGTAATACCATTTATTTACCAAAATCTAAATTAAAGCGCTTGTGGGCCTACTACAGATTACGGAACCGGTATGACCTGGTCATTCAGTCAGATTACCAGGCTATCATACCGCTATCCTGGATAGCCGAAAATATTCTATTTATCAATTACGAAGGGATCAGTCATAGAAAGCGAGCCACTGTTAAAGATATTAGGGCATTAGTAAAAACCATATTTATATTTTGGCGTCGATTATAAGGCTATATCCAAGTTGGCGTTGTGAATAAATTAATACGTCTCCTTTATTATCGTTTGTTTAGCAGAAAGTTCAATGAGCTTCGCTATTGGAAGATGCTTAGATTCTATCCTCCGGTTCGTCCAACAAAAATGATACTGGATAGATGGAATCGAAGTGAGTGGCCTGACTATCAGCGTTGGATAGATACTCATTCTGTAAATACAGAGCGGGGATGGAAAAGGGTACGCCAACAGTGCCAGCCATTTGATCAATCGCTGGCAATCTCAATAGTCACACCGGTTTTCAATACGAGAGTCGATGTACTGCAAGAGTGTATATTGTCAGTTCGTTATCAGACGAGTCCCTACTGGCAACTAATATTAGTTGATGATGGCAGTACTGACGAAGGAACCTTGTCGGTACTGAATTCCCGGTTATGTCATGATCCTCGTATTCACATAATTCTTAATAAAAACAATGGTAGCGGGATCTCTGCAGCAAGTAACCGGGGAATTGCAGAGGCCTGTGGTCACTATATTGCATTTCTTGATCATGATGATCGACTGGCTGCTGATGCCATCCAGCAGTTTTATGACGTATTGCAGATGAATTCTGCGATCGATATTATTTATTCTGACAGGGACATGATATCTACAGGTGACAAACGGTTTATGTACCTGATGAAACCGGATTGGTCACCTGAGACCCTGCTTTCAGGTAATTATCTATTTCATTTCATGTGTTATCGCAAACAGCTTATCAACCAGGTTGGTGGACTTAGGTCTGGATATGATGGATCACAGGATTATGATCTGATATTACGATGTAGCGATCACCATCCTGTGGTTAAACATGTTCCTCGGGTTTTGTATCACTGGCGTCAATGTGAGGTATCTGTTTCACTGGATGAAAATGCAAAAGCGTTTGCATTTAATGCGGGTATCCGTGCACTGGAAGATACCTTGGAACGACGAAATATTAAAGCGAGTGTCTTTGAAAACAAGGTGCTTTGGCGAGGTAACTATCAGCTACAGTTCGACTCAGGGGTTACCTCTTCAGTGAAAGAAATAAAGAGTGATAGCCTTTCACCAGTCACTGATTATTCAGGCAATAAACAACCCCTATATTTTCATACCACAGCTTATCATACTGAAAACGCTCATAGCGTGGACGAGCTTGCTGTATGGCTTTCTGTAGAAGGTGTAGGTATTGTCTGTGGAAAATGTATCTCTTCGGATAATACAATCGTTTATGGCGGCGCAGTCATGAAATCAAATGGAGATGTATTGTTTCCCTATCAAGGGAAGGCGATAACAGAGCCTGGATATATGGCAATAACCCAGATAGTTCACAATATCAGTGTGCCGGATTACAACTGTTTTATGGTGCAGCCTGCGTTGTGGGATGCGTTGGGGGGATTTGATACGACTTACCAGACTTTTGCCTATCAAGTGTATGATTTGGCATTGCGGGCAGCGGTTAAGGGATGGAGAGTGGTATATAATCCGCGCTCAGTATTTGTCTGTGATACTGCCCCAGAAGTATTGGCAGAACAAAATAACGATCGGAAAAGGTTTAGTAAAAAATGGAGTAAGTGGCTAGATAGAGGAGACCCTTTTTACAGCCCAAATCTGTCACAGCAGAGTTCTTGTTACGAAATTCGTTGTCCATAAGCACTTCAAGACCTTTGATGGAAGTGCTGATATGGCAATGGCTAAATAGTCAGATCTACGCCTATTTTCACCTCGACAGGTTTAGTTGATAGTAGCCGTCCTTCATTTTTGGCAGTATCAATTGTTTCTGATGATATTTAACCAGTATGTTGGTCAGTTTTCGAAAGGGACCTGCCGGGCTGACTGCATGGGTTAATTGGTAGAGCCCGGGTTTTATATTCCGCGTTATCAGACGCGTCTGTTGATCAGTCTGTTCGATCGCTACCCGGTCGAAAGGCGTAGCCAGCGGTTCACCGATAAAGATACCCTCTCCCGGTTGTGTACGCCCAGCATGGGTATGAACTAATGAGGTGAAAGTCCTCTGTAGGAAGGTCACCATCCTTAGCGATTTCAAGCTATTAGATGA
>JAHXHU010000016.1 GCA_025656375.1 Candidatus Thiodiazotropha sp. (ex Ustalcina ferruginea)
ACGGCAGGGGCATGAATAGGCTGTCAAAGATCGAGTGTCTTTTATGCCTGGGACGCATAAATGACATCACGAGATCGAAGACTCACTTGGTTTGGTGCGGCAGGCCGCATCCGAATGGGGCCACTATCGTAAATTTCGCAGGTCTTGCACGGGTGCGGCTAAAAACTGTATAGTGTTGCTCCAATTCTACAGCTTCAGTTGAGTGCCCGCAGTGCGAGGAAATTATCCCAAGCTACTTTTTCTTTTCGTATTGATGACCCTGAGTGGGTGTGACCGCAATCCCAGCGATCATCAACAGACCCTGTTGGTTTTCGGTACACTGCTCGATATCAAGGCCTACACAGACAACACGACAGCGTTTGACAGTGCTGTTCGCAACCTTGATCTGACCTTTCAGGAGATGCATCGTGAATGGCATGCCTGGAAGGGGGAGGGCGAGCTTGTCAGGCTCAACCGGGCCATTGCGGATGGACGTCCTTTGGAAGTCTCACCGGGTCTTGCCGGATTGCTGCGCCAAGCCAAACTCTATGCCGACAAGAGCGATCAGCTATTCAATCCTGCCATAGGTCAGCTGATCGGATTATGGGGCTTTCACAGTGATGAACCACCCGGTGGGCCTCCACCCGATCCGGCAATGATCAGGTCACTTCTGGAGGATGCCCCCTCTATGGGTGATATGCACTTTGATGGAGATCAGATCTCTTCCGTTAACTCGGCGGTATCTATCGACCTGGGAGCTTTCGCCAAAGGTCATGCCTTGAATCTGGCAATAGATCAGTTGAAGCGTTTCGGTATCGATCATGCCATCGTCAATGCGGGAGGTGATCTATGCGCCTCCGGCCAGCATGGTGACCGTCCTTGGAAGATCGGTATCCGACACCCCTTGGGTGAGGGTGTTATTGCCTCGGTTGATGTCTCTGACGGTGAGTGTGTACTTACTTCAGGTAATTATGAGCGATATCGGGAATACCAAGGTATTCGTTACGCCCACATTTTAGATCCACGCAGTGGCTACCCGGTGGAGCATGTCGCTTCCGCAACGGTGATTAGCCAAGAGGGCGGTCTGGCCGATGCAGCGGCAACGGCCTTGAGTGTAGCGGGTCCGAAACAGTGGCAGAAAATTGCTGTTCAGTTGGGAGTATCTGAAGTCATGCTGGTGGATGAGAATGGAGCTGTCTATCTCACGCCAAAGATGCAGTCCCGCATCAAGTTTCAGCAGAAAATAGACAAAGTTGTTGTCTCATCCCAACTAAAAGCTCAAAACCAGGCGCACTCAAAGCTCGTTAGATCGGACATTTCTCCACAACCCGGACCACGGCTGAAGTCAAGGTGTTGAGATCCTCTTCGCCAATGATGAACGGAGGCATCAGATAGACCAGCTTGCCGAAAGGTCGTACCCACACACCAGCATCTACAAAATCGGGTTGGATCTGCTTCATATCCACCGGTTTTTTCATCTCCACCACACCAATGGCTCCCAGTACCCGGACCTCCTCCACCTGTGGCAACTCCCGGCAAGGTGCGAGTCCTTGCTGCAGACTTTTTTCAATGGTTTTGATCCGTTCCTGCCATGGGGCGTCGAGAAGCAGCTGCAGGCTTGCTAATGCAGCGCTGCATGCCAGTGGATTAGCCATGAATGTGGGGCCGTGCATGAAGAGCCCCGGATCACCCTGGCTGATGGTGTTGCTGATCTCTTCAGTGGTCAATGTTGCTGCGAGACTCATGGTGCCACCCGTGAGCGATTTACCGACACACATGATGTCTGCGGTTACATCTGCGTGCTCGCAGGCAAATAGTTTGCCGGTGCGTCCAAAGCCAGTAGCGATTTCATCTAGAATCAGCAGCACGCCATATTGGTCGCAAAGTCTCCGGACCTCCTTAAGATACTCAGCCGAGTAGAAGCGCATACCACCTGTTCCCTGGACGATGGGTTCAAGAACGACTGCTGCGATATGCTGATGGTGTTTCTTGAGTTTTTTTTTGAGTGCTTTAGCGGCATCACCTTTGCAGGGGGGGCCAAAGTAGCAACTGGGTGCTTCGACAAATAGCTGTTGCGGGAGAATACCCGAGAACAGATTATGCATACCGGTGTCCGGATCACACAGGGACATGGCAC
The DNA here is from genome assembly GCA_025656375.1 of Candidatus Thiodiazotropha sp. (ex Ustalcina ferruginea). GTDB lineage: Bacteria > Pseudomonadota > Gammaproteobacteria > Chromatiales > Chromatiaceae > Thiodiazotropha. The sequence continues at coordinate 2,117 of JAHXHU010000016.1, forward strand.
CAAAGGTATCACCATGATAGCCCTTGCGAATGGTCAGAAAACGTTGCTTGTCTGGCTGGTGTTTATCGTGCCAGTACTGGATGGCCATTTTCATGGCAACTTCCACGGCAACTGAGCCGGAATCGGCAAAAAAGACCGACTGCAAAGGTGCAGGAGTGATTTCGATGAGTTTTTTTGCCAGTTCGACAGCGGGTTGATGGGTAAGGCCGCCAAACATAACGTGGGCCATGGTTTCCAACTGATGCTGTATGGCACGGGTCATCTCAGGATGGTTATAACCATGGATGGCGCACCACCAGGAAGACATGCCATCGATCAGTTCGCGGCCGTCGGCCAGCCTTAACCTCACTCCGTTGGCAGAGACGACTGGGTAAACGGGCAAGTCAGCCCCGATGGCACTGTAGGGATGCCAAACATGGTGTTTGTCGTAATCTATCCAGTCTGAATTTTCAGTCATTAGAGCCTAGTTTGATGTCCACCCGGAAACAGATATTTATTCGATGTTTCCGGACAAACAATTGTTTAATCTTTTGGAATCGAAAGATTAGCAGATAATAATCGAGGATGTTGCCAAGTTTTTTTTAGTCGCTTTATGTGTTACCAATGCATGCTAAGAAAACCTAATCCATAGATTTAGGTAAAAATTGAAACTGAACTGTCTTTTGTGAGGAGAATAATGTGGATAAACCTGTGGTGGCGGCCAAACAACCCATCGGTATCGATCTCGATGCTGGAAAAGAGTATTTCTGGTGCGCCTGTGGACGATCAGCCAACCAGCCCTTCTGTGATGGTTCTCATCGGGGAACAGGGATCGAACCCCAGGGGTTTAAGGCGGAGAAGAGCGGTGAAGCCTGGCTCTGTCGTTGTAAACAGACTAAAACCCCCCCTTATTGTGATGGAACCCATAAGCAGGTTGAGGATTAAGTGCCAATCGTATAGGTAGCTGTGCTGGCTTGAAAAGATCACTGAGTAACAGCGATCTCAGGATTACATTATGGGGTGGGACAGTAGTCTCTGTCTTGATGTCACTGCTTCCTTCGTTATGGGCAACCTGGAATTCTATACAGTTTCTACCGTTCGCCTTGGCCGTATAGAGGGCCTGATCTGCATTTTCCAGGAGAAGCTATCCCATCTCTTTATGATGAGATTTAGCGGGCAACGGCAGTGTTTCACTGACCCCGATGGAGACACTTAGCTGTAATTTCGAACCCTTATCCAGAAGAATTGGGTGAGAGTTGACCTCCAGTCGTATACGTTCTGCCAATAGTAATGCTTCATTCAGACTGGTCTGAGGCAACAGCAGAGCAAACTCCTCACCACCAAAACGGGTTGCAATATCACTGGCGCGCAGCTGGGAACGAATCCGGTTTGCCAACTCCCGCAACGCACTGTCACCGGCTTGATGACCATAGTTATCATTGATCTTTTTAAAATGGTCAGCATCGATAAACAGGCAGCTCAAGGGTTGCCGGTAGCGGCCGGCACGGGCTAATTCTTCATCAAGACGTCGATCCAGGTAGCGGCGATTGTGCAGTCCGGTTAACGGATCAGTAAGACCACTGATCAGTAGACGTTCCCGGTTTATTGTGTTTTCCAGACACACCCCGCTGATGGTGGCGAGACGGGCAAGAAAGTCGGTGGCATGCTGACGTGTAAATCGGCTGCTTTTGTCACTTCCCAGATTGATACTACCCACCAGCCGGTTACGACAGATCAGGGGTAGCACGGCGATGCTTTCGAGAGGCTGTTGATCGCAAAACAGATTGTTGTACTCAGGCGCAAGAAAAGGACCGAGCCAAGGGCTCCTCAGACGACTGAAGCGGGGGTTAATTGCCACCATATCATCGACAAACCGGAGAAATGGGAATGCATTCTGGTTGATGCCACTATTATGCAATAAGTGACGAATCTCGTGGTCAGGGTCGCACAACAGAAGCAGGATACTCCTGATCTCAAAGGATGATTTCAGGCCATCGGTCATGCAGCCCAAGAGTTCCGGCAATGATTCAGCGCTCAGTAGATCCAACTCACGGGCATGAAACCGCCCCAGCGTCTCCTGGTTGTCCTGCGCCTTTTGCGTTAACTCACTCAGACGTTGACGCAAGATACGATTTTCTTCTTTCAGATCCATGTAACCTGGAAACGTCAGTTGAACGGCCTCCAGGGTGCGTGCCCTGGTGGTCGTAGCGATGCTCACCCAATGGGTAAGTTTCATGATTGTCCATAACCTCAGTTAAACCCATCACTTGCCAGTTATTCAAAGCGCTCGACTGCCGTTTCTAGGTTTAAATGTGCGAATGCTACCTAGTCCTGCCTATCGGCATATAGAAAAAGTTCTTAAGTTGAACACGGCGAAAAAATCAGAATCCACTATTTACCCGCCAGCGCTGATAGTTTGGTTCAGTTAGATAACCACGACTGGTGATGAAATTGATCACCTTGCGCAGTCGGTAGAAACGCACCACAGAATCAACGCGGATGACCTCATTGCCCTGCTCATCGAAAAAAACCAACGAGGGGGTATAGAAGAGCCCCAGATCCTTAGCCCACTGTTGAGCATTGGTTCTCTCACCGCGGGGCGTGATAACGGGTGTCTCGTCACGGATATCGAGTTGTACATTGTCAAAACCGCGTAGCAGTTTATTGATAGCAGGGTCGCGCAGAGGTTGGCCATGCAGCACATCACAGGCGTGGCAGTTGCCCTGTTCGAAATAGACAACCATCGGGCGTTGTCCGGGGAAACGGCTTCGGTCCAGATTGTGTGGTGGCGAGATGAAAAAATCCTCTTCGTTCATGTCGCCTGGTTCAAACGTTGTCACAGCGTCACCGCGCGCCAGAAAGTCGGGAAATGACTCTTTTTTATAGTGTTTGTCGGCCACGTACTCGAGGGCGGCTCGAAATTGATAGGGGGGGTAATAGCCACGCAGCCGCAACGCCTCCTTACCCTGTTCATTAAAGAAAATGAGTGATGGCGTGAAGTTGGTCTTTTCACGCAATGAATATTCGCGCTGAGTGATAACCCCACCCTCCATGGTGGTGACCTCCTCAGTACTCCAGATATCGATGGGGATGATGTCGAAGTGACTGCGCGTATAGGTGGCTATGGTCACTGAGCCCGAAGTTTACATCGAGTAGCATTTTACAATAGGCACAGCGTTTCTGGCCGAAGTAGAGGATGATACCGCTTTTGTTCTTGTCCAGTGCTTCTTCCAGGTCGGCGGGAAGTTCCAGAAAGCTCTTTTTGAACCATTCGGGGTATTGGAGCAGCTCTTCGAGAGGGAAATCATCGAAGGCGAAGATATCATCTTCAGAGTCTATAGCTGAGGCCTGTTGGTTTATAACCACCAACAGAAGCGTGGATAAGGCGATTAGGCCTTTTGGCAGTAGCTTGGTCATCAACATGGCCCACCATCGTTTAAGGTTGGAGCCCGGAGCATCAATTATCTTATCCTATCTCCCAGTCTGTCAGACAAACCTACTTATTGGGTGGGGGTTTGGACTGAAATATAGGTTTTTTTATAACACAGGACACTACACTAACTCGTTAGAAAAGCAAAATACAGAATAGTAAATAGTGGTTGTATTGTTTATGGTTGACGGAGTACTGGATGTCATTTACATCTATAGGGCATCAGACGTCATATAGCATAGATCGTTCATTGGGGAGAAATTAATGAAAAAGAGCCATCTTGGCATGACCCTGTTAACACTCCTGGCTTTTTCATTACCAGCAGTTGCTGAAGGGGATCCAGAGACATACTGTAAACAGGCAGCAGCACTCTATAAAGCAGATGATATCGCCGGTGCGGTCGAGGAAGCCAAATGGTGCCTGGACTCTCTTGAGCAGATGCTGCAGGCACAGAAGAGTGAAAAATTTGCAAAAGATGTGGCTGGTTGGAAGCGTGGTGAGATCAAACAGCAAAAAGCTATGGGATTCTCAAATATAGAGACCCAGTATGGTAAGGATGGAAAAACCATCAAAGTCAGCTATACCAGTGGTGGCGGTGGTATGGCAGCCATGTTCAGCCAAATGGGTTTGGCAGGAGGAGGGGGTAAAAAAATCCGCCTCGGACGCTACACCGGAATGGTGATGGAGCAGGGATCTCGAAACGAGATAATGATCGGCCTTAAGATGACCCCTGGCATGCTCAATCTCTCGAGCAGCAATGCTTCCCTGGATGAACTGAGTGCATTTGCCAAGGCATTTCCAGTCAAGGATATCGATCAGTAAGTATGCATATGCCGCAAATTAACGCTGAATATAAGATTTCCTTGTATAGGTCATTTGCGAAAAATTGCGGTGATTAGCGTCCATTTGCGGCTTTTCTTCTTAAGTTTAAGTACCATTACAGCCAGGGCCTACAAATAATCCGCCCATTTCTCGGCGTGATCGCCGAATGCAAGAAAGTGCGGATTGAGCAGAGAATCCTTGGTGTTGTATCTGAGGGGTTGTAGATCTAGTGTTGTGACACGACCTCCCGCTGCTTCAATAACGGCCTGAGCCGCGGCAGTATCCCATTCTGAGGTGAGGCCTAGACGTGGATAGATATCGGCTTTGCCCTCAGCCACCAGGCAGAGCTTCAAAGAACTGCCCATGCTGAGCAGTTCATGATCCCCTAGCTTTTGCAAAAACCGTAGCAATGAGTCACCCGCATGGGAACGACTGCCGGCCACCAGGGTCGGTTGCCGACGTAGGGGTGCAACCCTGATGGTCTGGCTGGGATTCTTACCTTCCTGTTTCCAGGCGCCATCACCTGGAATTCCATAGTATGTTGTTTTAAGTACGGGTGCATAGACCACACCGAAGCTAGGCTGTTGGTTTTCAATCAAGGCAATGTTGACGGTGAATTCACCGTTGCGTTTGACAAATTCCCGTGTGCCGTCCAACGGATCGATCAGCCAATAGCGTTGCCACTGTTGGCGTGTAGAGAAGGGGATTTTCGATGACTCTTCTGAGAGTACCGGGATCTCCGGTGTGAGTTCTCCAAGGGTCGAGACGATGAGCCGGTGGGCTGCCAGGTCTGCGGCAGTGAGGGGCGAATTATCCTGTTTATGCTCAACTTCAAATGCAGTGTCATAGATCTGTAAAATGGCATCACCTGCCTGGTGAGCCAATTGCAGAAGTGTATCGAGGGAAACAGGTAAGCTCATTTTTTCAAAAAATCCCTTGTCATATAGAGGGCTGCAATGGAGCGTGCCTCTGTTAAGTCTGGTTGTTCAATCAAGTTATCCCAATCCGAGAGTTTCCAGGGCACGACTTCGATCGGCTCGGGCTCATCCCCAACTAATGGGTTGGGATAGAGATTCCGTGCGAGAATAACATAGGTGTGGTGTCGTATGTAGGCGGGCGCAATGGTGAAGGTTTTTAACAGTGTGAGGTCTCTTGCAGCATATCCAACCTCTTCACACATTTCCCGGTTGGCGGCCTGCAATGGCTCTTCTCCAGCTTCCATGCGACCTTTGGGCAGACCGAGTTGATAGTCCTGACTGCCAGCAGAGTATTCGCGGATCAACAGTACCGTTTCGTCGTCGAGCATAGGCACTACCAGGACTGACCCCCGTTCACCACCCAACAGCCGTTCATAGATGCGTTGCTGACCGTTTTCGAATTCCAATTCGAGTTGCTCTACGCGAAACAGGCGTGTTTCCGCGATGAGTTGTTGTGAGAGAATTTTTGGTGTTTTTGCCATGATCGCCATATCGGAGAAAGTTGATTTTTGAGTATCAGGTTGTCTTCATCTGGAAACGCGCATCGATTCGTAACACCCTCATTCCGGTGTATACCGGGATGATTAATGCGGTTGTTTCCAGATGGCTCAAGCCAGCTTTTAGGCCGCTCAATTCATTTGATGGTACCATTTGTAGGTAAAGAAACAGTGAGTCCTCCAAGTCAAAGAGCAAAAATGGATGCCTGATTAACATCAAGACCCACCGCATAGGAACTACTTTAAACCTGGATTCCACGGTTGACCGCTGATATCTGACGTAAGGTAATGATATGCCGAATCAAATAGTGCAATTTTTTCGCACCTATTGGGTGAGCTCTGAAACGCTACCGGGATTTCCCAAAAATGCCTGTTCAACTGCGGATTCTAGGTTAGAGACGATGATCGACTGGAACCAAATTGATTGTGTCATGTTGGATATGGACGGGACCTTGTTGGATCTCCATTTCGATAACCATTTCTGGCTGAAACATGTACCTTCCCGTTATGCTGAGGCTAAGGGAATGTCATTGGATCAGGCAACCCAGGAGTTGTTGGCGAGATACAAGCGTGTGGAAGGGACCTTGGAATGGTACTGCGTGGATCACTGGAGCAGGGAGCTTGAACTCGATATCACCTTGCTCAAGGAGGAGGTCGATCATCTGATTGCTGTACACCCCCATGTCATTGATTTTCTTGATCAGCTGATAGGCGCCGGCAAAGAGCGGATATTGGTGACCAATGCCCACCAAAAAACATTGGCACTGAAGATGGAAAAAACCCGCTTGGCCGGATTCTTTAATCAGGTTATCTCCTCACACCAACTGGGACTGCCAAAAGAGGATCCTGAATTCTGGTATCGTTTGCAGAATCTTCACTCATTCGATAAACAGCGTACGCTGTTTGTGGATGACAGTCTGTCTGTGTTGACGTCAGCCAGGGAGTATGGGATCCACTGGTTGCTGGCGATGCTTAAACCTGATTCCAAGGAACCGGCAAGGGAGGTCGGTGACTATCCCGCAATTCATGATTTTACCGAGATAACCCAAGGATTGCGCTGTACCATTCAGTAAACGGGCCTACTATGGGAGAGGCGATCGATATGAGTAAAATCGGATTCATTGGAGCGGGCGTCATGGGCAACCCTATGGCGGGTCACCTGCAGGCAGGCGGTCATCAACTCTATCTGGTCAAACATCGATCCCCATTACCACAGGAACTGCTTGATGGGGGCGCTGTTTCGTGCGCCACTGCAAAGGCGGTGGCGCAGCAGGCAGATATCATCATCACGATGCTGCCCGACACGCCTGATGTCAGCCATGTGTTGTTTGCCGGGGAAGGGATCTCTGAGGGATTGACATCGGGCAAAATGGTCATTGACATGAGTTCCATCTCCCCTATCGAAACCAAGGTTTTTGCCGAAAAAATCAACCAACTTGGGTGTGACTACCTGGATGCCCCTGTATCGGGTGGGGAAGTAGGCGCCAAGGCTGCCTCCCTTACCATTATGGTCGGTGGTCCGGAAGCCGCATTTGAAAAGGCCAAATCGCTGTTTCAAGTGATGGGAACGAACATCACTCTGGTGGGAGAAAATGGTGCCGGACAGACCTGCAAGGTAGCCAATCAGATTATCGTCGCCCTGACCATTGAAGCCGTCAGCGAAGCACTCCTCTTCGCTTCCAAAGCGGGCGTCGATCCAGCGCGGGTGAGAGAGGCGCTGATGGGTGGGTTTGCCAATTCAAGAATCCTTGACGTGCATGGCGAGCGTATGATCAAGCGTTCTTTTGACCCGGGCTTCCGTATTGAACTACATCAGAAGGATCTAAACCTGGCGTTGTCCGGAGCGCGGGCTCTCGGCCTCAGTTTGCCAAACACAGCCACCGCACAGGAACTTTTCAATGCTTGTGCCGGACAGGGTTGGTCAGAACTGGATCACTCGGCGATGGCCAGGGCCTTGGAACGACTGGCCAACCATACAATCACCTGATAAATCACTTTGAGAAACCGGATACCGGATACCGCCACCTTTCACACACAATGTTCAAATACTGCTATCTTGATTCAAGAGACATAGTACTCCGTCATCCTGAGTTATTAGATGCCCGGAGTGCTGGTACAGGCGGATAAACATCACAGCAGACCTGGATTTGCGGATAGTACTGAAGTGAATCGCATTGATAAAAATGATCCGACAGGAGAGGGTGGGTGATGCTACGGAAGATGTAGTTACTCACTCATAGGGCCTATGTTATTGTTATCCGAATAATCAATAAGATGCTGAAGCATTTGAGACCTTGCACCTTGAATACCTCATGGTCGGATCTGCAGTCGCAATAGCACAAACCGGAGGAAAGAAAATGAGTGAAGAAAAACAGGGTATTTCAGTCGAAAACGGGACTACCGATGAAACCAACGGCAGGCGTAAATTTCTGAAAGGCAGCCTGGCTGCTGCTGCGGGTGTTGCAGCAGGTACCATCGGCGCGCCGACTGTTATCACGGCAGCGGCTCCCAAGGTCATCAAGATGCAGACATCCTGGCCTTCGTCAGATATCTGGATGGATTTCGCCCGTCAATACACTCAACTTGTTGAGCAGATGTCGGGCGGTCGGTTGAAGATTGACCTGCTGCCGGCGGGCGCTGTGGTCAAGGCATTTCAGGTGATGGATGCAGTCAACGACGGTCTGATCGATGCGGCGCATACGGTACCGGTTTACTGGTACGGCAAACACAAGGCAGCTTCGTTGTTTGGCACCGGTCCGGTGTTTGGCGGTAGTGCGACCACTATGCTTGCCTGGTTCAACACGGGAGGTGGTAAGGAGTTGTACCGTGAGTTGACCCAGGACATCATGAAGATGGACATCTACGGCTTCCTTGGCTTTCCGATGTTCGCGCAGCCGTTCGGCTGGTTCAAGAAACCGGTCAGCAAAGCTGCTCAGTTGAACGGCTTCAAATACCGCACTGTGGGTTTGGCGGCTGATTTGATGCAGAAGATGGGCATGAGCGTTGCCCAGCTGCCGGGTGGTGAAATTGTCCCGGCAATGGAGCGCGGTGTCATTGATGCGTTTGAGTTCAACAACCCTTCGTCTGACAGCCGGTTCGGGGCACAGGATGTAGCCAAGCACTACTATCTGTCCTCCTATCATCAGGCAAGTGAGAGCTTTGAATTCATATTCAACAAGGATTTCTTCGATGATCTCGACGATGACCTGAAGTCCATCCTTGAGTACGGCGTAGAGTCCGCCAGCACCGCCAACACGGCGAGTGCGATGGATAACTACTCCAAAGATTTGGAGATGCTGCAGGATAAGCACTCTGTGTCCGTGGAACGTACCTCCAAGGATATCCTGGATGCCCAACTCAAAGCTTGGGATAAGATCATCCCGGACCTGGAGAAGGATCCGTTCATGAAGAAGGTCCTCGACAGCCAGCGTGCCTGGGTGGAACGTGTTGTCTATTATGAGCTGATGAATGCGCCGGACTACGCACTGGCATACAACCACTACTTCCCGGGCAAGCTGAAGCTCTGACAGCCCACTACCCTTCCGTCACAGGGCACTATCCCTTGCGGATTGTGCCCTGTGACGCCCGATGAGGCCCAATGTAGCGTTTAAGGGGAACTCGATGCTCGGCTATATACGATTCGCTGACCGCCTATCGGCCTGGTTTGGCAAGGCCTTTGCCTGGCTGATCATGGTCATGGCCATCGGTGTTGGTTACGAGGTTGTGGTGCGCTACGGTTTCAACGCACCGACCAGCTGGGCATTCGATCTCTCCTATATCACCTACGGTGCACTGTTCATGATGGGGGGCGCCTACACCCTTTCGAGGGGGGGGCATGTGCGCGGCGATTTCATCTACCGACTGTGGAAACCACGTACCCAGGGACGTGTCGAACTGGTGCTCTATTTCCTGTTTTTCTTTCCTGGTGTCATCGCCCTGATCATCTCCGGTTGGAAATATGCCGAGCGATCATGGCGCTATCTTGAGGTCAGTGTTAACAGTCCGGCGGGCATACCCATCTTTCAATTCAAGACCGTCATCGTCGCCGCTGGTGTTTTGCTGTTTATCCAAGGCATCGCCCAGGTATTTCGTTGCATCATCTGCATCCGCACCGGCGAGTGGCTAGTGGCGGCCGAAGACGTCGAGGAGACGGAGGTACGGCTGGCCCGTGAAAAGGAATTGGAAGCGGGTGTTTTCGCAGCAGGCACATCCCGCGAAGATGGTCGCGGACTAAAACAAGAATATTCCGACCAGGAGCGCAGTTGAACAATGTCTGACCCTATTGTCGCGTTATTCATGCTGGCGATCTTTCTGTTCATCATCCTGCTCGGCTTCCCGGTTGCCTTCACCCTGATGGCAATGGGCATCGGCTTCGGCTACTACGCCTATTTCGATGCTGGCCGCATGTGGCGTGCCTATGACAAAGCGGTCGCGGCAGATGCGGATCAGTTGACACAAATCCAGCTATGGATTGATGGCCTTTTCAATAACCGGATCTTCGACCTGTTTGTCAATCAGACCTATTCGGTCATGGCGACCGACGTCCTGACTGCGGTGCCGTTGTTCCTGTTCATGGGTTACATCGTCGAGCGCGCGAATATCGTGGCCAGGCTGTTCCATACGCTGAATATCGCGGCGAGAAACATTCCCGGTTCGATGGCCGTGGCGGCCTTGATCACCTGCACCCTGTTCGCTACAGCGACCGGTATTGTCGGTGCCGTGGTAACCCTGATGGGACTGCTTGCCTTCCCGGCAATGCTCAAGGCCCGTTACAACACCAGCCTGGCAGCCGGTGTCATCTGTGCTGGGGGCACCCTGGGTATTCTGATCCCGCCGTCAATCATGCTGATCGTCTATGCCGCAGCTTCCGGTATCTCGATTGTAAAGCTCTATGCCGGTGCCCTGTTCCCTGGCTTACTGTTGGCCAGCCTTTATGTAAGCTATGTCGTGGTGCGCTCGGCGCTGCAGCCGCAACTGGCGCCCAAGCCGACCAAGGAGGAGATCGGCGATATCTCACCCGGCCAGATCGTCTGGCAGTTGCTGACCTCGTTCTTCCCCCTCGCGTTTCTGATCCTGGCGGTGCTTGGCGCAATCCTGTTTGGCCTGGCGACACCCTCCGAAGCGGCTGCTGTCGGTGCACTGGGCGGCTTGCTGCTGACCTTCGCCTATCGCGCCTTCACCTGGCAGCGTCTGCGCGAATCCGTCTATCTGACGGTACGTACGACCTCGATGGTATGCTGGCTGTTCGTCGGCTCCTGGACCTTCTCATCGGTGTTCTCCTATCTCGGTGGCGAACAGATCATCAGTGAGTTCGTTACCAGCCTGGATATCTCGCCGATCACCTTCCTGCTGTTGGCGCAGGTGATCATCTTCATCCTCGGCTGGCCACTGGAGTGGTCTGAAATCATCATTATTTTCGTGCCGATATTTCTGCCGCTGTTGCCCCATTTCGGCATAGATCCGCTGTTTTTCGGCATCCTGGTCGCACTCAACCTGCAGACCTCTTTCCTGACCCCGCCGATGGCGATGTCGGCCTATTACCTCAAAGGCATAGCACCGCCTCAAGTACAGCTGAACCAGATCTTCAAGGGCAACTATCCGTTCCTGGCGATGGTGGTGTTCGCTATGGTCATTCTGTACCAGTTTCCACAGATCGCGTTTTGGCTGCCGGACCAGGTCTATGGGCGCTAAAGAGCCGCTAATCAACAGCAATACGACCGCTCTGGCGGACCAGACTGCATTGGCCTTGCGTGAACGACTGTCCAGCGGAGCACTCAGCGCGGTCGAGCTAGCCACAAATTGTCTGCAACGCATCGCTACACGTGAAGCGTCAATCCAGGCCTGGACCTGTGTGGATGAAGAACTGGCATTGATCCAGGCCAGGATGCTTGATGGGTATCGCCAGACAGGAGGTCCCCTCGGGCCATTGCACGGGCTGCCAGTGGGCATCAAGGACATTATCGATACGCATGATCTGCCGACTGAGAATGGTAATGCGGTCGACAGTGGACGGCGACCGACCGAGGATGCCTGGCTGGTTGCCCGTCTACGTGCAGCCGGTGCCGTTATTCCGGGCAAGACAGTGACGACAGAGTGTGCCTATCTAGCACCCGCTAAAACACGCAACCCACATAATATGCAGCACACACCGGGAGGGTCATCGTCCGGTTCCGCAGCTGCAGTAGCCAGTGGCATGGTACCTTTTGCGGTGGGTACACAGACCGGTGGCTCGGTCATCCGACCGGCCTCTTTTTGTGGCATTGTCGGCTTCAAACCGAGCTTCGGTATGATACCGCGTAGCGGTGTGCTGCGTACCTCACGGCAACTCGACACAGTCGGTACGTTCGGCCGCACCATCGAAGATGCTGCCCTGCTCGCTGATGTACTTGCCGGTCACGACCTGGCTGATCCAGACACCATACCAATGGCTCAGCCTCGACTTCTTGAAACTGCACTGACCAACCCACCGGTGACGCCACAGCTTGCATTCATCAAATCACCCGCATGGTCAGATATCGAGCCCGACTGTGCCGAAGGATTCGCTGAACTTGTCGATGTGCTTGGTGAACATTGCGACGCATTTGAGTTGCCGGGAATATTCGATGAAGGGGCAAAGGCCCACCGTCGCATCATGTTGACCGAGATGGCCCATAATCTTAGTCACTACTATGATCGGGGTGCTGACAAATTAGCCGCAGAAACCTGTGCTGCGATCGAAGAGGGCCGGACAATGCGTGCAGTTGAATATCTCGCCGCCATAGAGTGGCGGGATACCCTCTATGCCGGGCTGGAGGCGGTTTTTGAGCGCTATGATGCGGTCATTACGCCGGCAGCACCGGGTGAGGCACCGGTTGGTAACAGCAGCACCGGTAGCGCCGCATTCAATGTTTTATGGTCACTCACTGGCGTGCCGGCTATCACACTGCCACTGCTGACCGGCCGACGAGGTCTCCCAGTCGGTGTACAATTGATCGGACGACGTAACGACGATGGGCGCCTGCTACGTACTGCATGCTGGTTGACCAGACAGATCTGAGGAAGGTACGAGAGATGACAGACAAGATCATGGCAATTACGGCACTGGTGACAATGATCGTCTTCCTGGCGGTGGTTGCCGTATTTGTCCCGGATATCGATCTGATTCTGGTTATCGTCCTGGTTACTGCAATGGTCATCTACGACTTCTGGAAATCCTTGCGCAACTAATAGTACACGATTGCAGTTGATGCCTTCACTGGTTAATTGTGTAACCGTAGAGACAGCATTTCAGTTGAATCTGTCACTGATAATGACCATCACCCTGACTCAAGTTTGCTAAAGACCGGTGCAAAAGAGATTCTGGCTGGGAACGGACCTCCAAAGCTTAATACCTGTGCGTCTCCTATACAGCAAAGCTGACCTGGCTAGATGGCTGGGTCCATTGCATTCAGATATTTTACAGTTCACCCGCCAGGATATTGATAACGCCTGGTAGGTGTCACTCTGTGCACATTGGCACTGGCTTGGCATCAAACACGCTAATTCCACAATTTCAAGCTGATAGCTTTTACGTATCGCTTTGGCAACCCGTACAGATTGGCTGAAAAGACCCTATTTGAAATTTCCTGTTGACACAGTGCTTTTTTTAAACTTCAGTTAATCAATAGATCAATTGAATATGTGATGTGTATAGGGTGGCTGGAGGGATGACTCAGTGGAACCAAGAACAGCACTTGGTCAGTCATACATCATCTTAAATCCAACAGGAAACCGCCGTGGACCTACTCATTATTCTGAACGACCCCCCTTATGGGACAGAACGCAGCTATAACGGCCTGCGTCTGGCCAAAGCACTGATCCAAAAAGAGTCGAAAATCACGGTATTTCTGATGGCCGACGCCGTGGCCTGCGCAAAACATGGACAGAAGGTACCGCAAGGATTCTACAACATGGAATTGATGCTCAACGCCATCATACGCAAAGGAGAAGTGCTGCTTTGTGGTACTTGCATGAATGCTCGTGGCATAACTGATGAAGATATCGCTGTGGGAGCCCAGCGCAGCACCGTGCAGGAACTGGCCGAACGCACATTGGCAGCAGATAAAGTACTGGTTTTCTAGAAATAGGGGCATGTCAGTAAAACCGGCAAAAGCACACCCATGAATTCAGTCATTCAACAAGCATCCCTCCTGACATACAGCGCCCGACCCAGTGGGGCGACACTTCAGGATACCCTGCCGGGTCGATATCGCTGATGGGTCATGGCCATCGCTATGGCTGCCTTCACCCTGGCCTTTCTTGGCTGGCTGAACGAGTCCTGGCTCTATCTGTACGAGAGTCCGATCTGGCTCAACCGCTTTACCGAATATGCCATTATCCTTGTCTTTGGCCTTTGGCGTATCCGTGCGGAACAGAACCCCTATACCCGCAAACGCCTGATCATTCTGGTAACGGTGGTCACTGCCTTCTGGTGGCTGATCCCCTGGCTCTCACCAATATTTGAGCCCTATACCGGCTACGTCTGGAGCCAGCCGGTTTTTCCCGCCCTGCACACACCGGGGACACTTACCTTCTTTCTCAGCCTGCTGCTGGTTTTTCTTTTTGGGCGGCGGATCATTTGCGGCTTCGGCTGCCCCTGTGTGGGCATTCGCGAGACCGTGGGCTTTCCGTTCCGCCGTTTCTCCCTGCGCGGTGATTGGGCCTGGCGTCTGCGTTATAGCAAATGGTTCTTCTTCATTTGGTACATGGGGGTGATGGTGGCCACCCAGTTCCCGCCCAATGCCTGGACCGCGACATTGGTCGGCCTGTTCGGACTGGTGGTGGGGATCACCTACTTCGGCAGCTTTTTCATCATCCCTATCACTGGCAACCGCTTCTACTGTCGCTACCTCTGTCCCTATGGTGCCACCTTCGGCCTCCTCAATCATGCCGGTTTCTACGGCATCGAGATGGACACTCAACGGTGCATCGATTGCCAGCGCTGTGAGCAAGTCTGCGACATGGGTATCCCGGTCTGGCGACAAGGCAAAATGACAGGAAAAGTCACCGGCCTTGAGGACTGCATGGGCTGTGCCCGATGCATTATCTCCTGTCCCACCGATGCGTTGGCAATTCGTGATGTGCGCAATTTGTTTCGACCCTCTCTGCGTCAGGATGCCAGCTATCTGCTTAAGCGTAAGCAAATCGCTTCTGAACCCCGGATAGAACCTGCCCATCGCCCGTGCGTTTAACCGATTGGAACGAGACAGAGCAGCCTCTCTCATTGGAAGACTTGCAACTTCAAGCCGAACGCTGCCTCGATTGTGGCGTTCCCGGTTGTCGTAATGCCTGCCCGCTGGGTAACTTTATCCCGGACTGGCTGGAAGCCGCTGCCCGGAGGGACTGGAAGCAGGCCGGCGACCTCGCTCACTCCACCTCGCCACTGCCGGAAGTGTGCGGCAGAATCTGTCCTCAGCATCGACTTTGTGAAGGCTCCTGCACGCGCAACAAAATGGAAGGCGCTGTCACCATCGGTGCGGTTGAGCGAACCATTGCGAACCGGGCACTGGATGCAGGTTGGCGACCGATCACACCGGCACACCGTACCGAACACAGGGTGGCGGTCATTGGTGCAGGCCCTGCAGGATTGAGTTGTGCGGAACGTCAGAATCGGTCGGGGGTAGAAGTCACCGTCTATGATCGCTCGAACAAAATCGGTGGCTTGCTCCAGACAGGCGTTCCATCATTCAAACTTGATAAGTCTCTGCTGGATCGTCGGCAAGCAATACTGGAGCAGGCAGGTATCCATTTTGTGCTTGACACTTTGGTCAACAAGGCAATGTTATCCACGCTGCTTGAAGATAATGATGCGATTTTTCTGGGCCTGGGTGCACAAAAAGCACGAACCATTGAATTGCCGGGACAAACCCTCCCCGGTGTTGAACAGGCCCTAGGCTGGCTGGAAAGAATCAATACCGGCACAAGGGAGTCATTGGATGGACAGCATGTACTGGTCCTCGGTGGCGGTGATACTGCGATGGATTGTGCCCGATCAGCACTGCGTCTGGGAGCAGAGGTCACCATTGCCTACCGGGGCCCGGTCGACAGCCTGCGTGCATCACCCAAGGAGATCACTCTGACCCGTGAGGAGGGGGGGCAGTTCGTGTTGGAACACACCCCGATCAGATGCGAGGGTACACAGCAAGTCACCAGGGTGCATTTTGATACACCCAGCGGCAAACAGGTGATCGATGCCAGCAAAGTGCTCCTTGCCCTGGGCCAACAACCTGCGCCTCCTCCCTGGTTGACCGTTTTAGATATAGCCACAGAACCCAGTGGAAACATTCGTGTGGATACCCAGGGCCATACCACACACCCCAAAATCTGGGCCGGCGGGGACAACACGCTGGGCCCCAATCTCGCAGTCAATTCCATGGTAAAGCGGCTGAAGGGATGCTTGCCAGTTTCAGCGTATTGAAACACTTACGGAGGCGAGCGTGAAGCGGACGGCCATTCTGCTCATGATCCTATTTATGCCACTGCCTGTCGCCGCAAGTCACACCTGGGCAGATATCGATCTGTGTGAAGTATATAAAGACAAACTTCCACCAGGTCTTACTGCAGCGTCACTTCCTGAGGCTCATTCTCCAGGTGCAGCGTTACTTAACCAATTCTGCACGCAATGTCACAACCTGCCGGGACCTGATCGTCACACAGCAGCCGAGTGGCGTGACCTGGCATCCAATATGTTCATGTTGATGGAGGTTGCAAGTCGTTTTGGGGGATTGATGGGCAAAGCCGAGACCATGCAAACACAGGATCAAGAGATACTGCTCGCCTATCTGGAACGCCATGCCACGCAATCCACAATCAGTAAAAAGCCTGTTGACAGTGATGCAATCGGTCATCCGTGGCTGACACGCACCCTAGCTTTGCTTCCCTTCCAGCTGTTGACAGGATTGGGTCTGCTGCGTTGGTGGCGAACTTTTCGATGTAATCGTAAACCATGCGCTATCGATTGATACTTTTGATACTTCCAGTCTTTGCTCTGCTGGCTGTATCAGCAGGATTTGCTTATGTGTACTGGAGCAAGGGAGGAACCGGGACGGGTCTCTACTCCCGCTATTGGTCACCCGATCCGGTGCAGGGCTATTGGGATCCGGACAACTTCTACCAGTCGGTCAAGAGTGTAGAGGGTGTATTCAAAGCAGCGCTTTGTATCCAATGCCACGAGGGGATCACTCCCGGCATCGTCGCCGACTGGCGAGCCAGCCGGCATGGCCAAAGCGACAATCCCGTCTACTGCAACGACTGCCATGGCAGCGATCATCAACACCTAAGACTACCCACGCCTGAGGTGTGTGGTAATTGCCACCAGAAACAGCACGGTGAGTTTAAGGATGAAGCCCGTTATGGATTTCCCAGTCATGTGCTGGCTATGGAACGGGCAGTGGATGCCAAACATTTCGTTGACAAACCCAAGGGCGAAGTACAATCCTGCGTTCAGTGCCACTCAGTGGCCACCAAGTGTGACTCCTGCCATACCCGGCACCGTTTCGATGCTGCCGAGGCCCGTCGCCCTGAGGCCTGCATCACCTGTCATTCAGGGCCTCCCCATCCAGATGACGAAACCTACTTCGGCTCCGCCCACGGCAAACTCTACCTGGCCGAGGGTAATGACTGGGACTGGTCGAAACCGCTGACCAAGGGCAACTACAAAGCACCCACCTGCGCCTACTGTCACATGGATGGCGGTCGCCACCAGGTAGCCCACAAGTCCCTATGGAAATTTGGTCTGCGAGAGGTTAATCCTCACACGTCAAAGAATCAGGTGCTGCGTAAAAACTGGATCAAACTGTGTAGCGATTGCCACGATCAGGAACAGGCCGGTCAGTGGCTGACCGAACTGGACCAGGAGCGCAAACAAGCCTGGCGGAAACTCTATGCAGCAGAGGATATCCTCAAGGATCTGCGTAACGACAATCTGCTGCAACCCGCCGCTGGTGAACGACCGCCCTATCCCATGGACTGGATGGATCGTCTCTGGCCCAGAGAGCGTATCGGCTTCTTCGAGGGACAGGCATCAGCCTTCTACAACGTCTCCGCCATCGAACGTGACTACTTCGAGATGTGGTATTTCGACAATCTGGGTGCGTATAAGTCGGCTGCCCACGGCAACCAGGCAGGGGTTGAGGCCGGACACCGGAAAATGGCTGCCTCACTGGATCGTATCGAGACCAAAGCCAGCGAGTTGTACCATCTTTCCGAAACAGAGCAGAGGGCGGAAATCACACCTGAACCTTCAGGCGAAATTTGCATGAAAGGTGCGTACACCGACTACAATCGGAAGCACAATTGATGGGAAAGACCATCGCCTATCGGGTAATATTTTTTGGCTGGCTACCGGGCATACTCTGCCTGGCAGCTCATACCGCCTTAGCGGAGCAGCAGGTCCCGCCAGGACCCTTTACAGAGACCGAGTGCATCACCTGTCACACAGAGCGGGATCCGATACTGGTTAAGCAATGGCGGGAGGGTCCCCACTCAACAGCATCCGAAGTCGAATGCAGCCGCTGCCATGGCGATCGCCATAAGGACTCAGGCATACGGGCGAGAAAAGATGAAAGTTGCAGCGGATGCCATGAGGGTCCTGTCAGCCACAGTTACACCACATCAAAACATGGAGTCATCAATCGCCTTGAAGAGGGCAGACAGGATTGGCGACAACCGCTGCCGGCCATGGATAGCGAATGCGCAGGCTGGTAGACCCCGGTAGGCGTAGGGCCCGGGCAGGTATCCGTTGTCGCGAAGCGGCTT
>JAHXHU010000209.1 GCA_025656375.1 Candidatus Thiodiazotropha sp. (ex Ustalcina ferruginea)
TTGAAATCGCTAAGGATGGTGACCTTCCTACAGAGGACTTTCACCTCATTAGTTCATACCCATGCTGGGCGTACACAATGAGTTGTTGCAAAAAAAATGCTGGTTTCACCCTTATCGAACTTATGGTCGCTGTTGCTATCGTGGGTATATTGGCCGCGATAGCCTATCCAAGTTACCAAGACTCTGTGAGGAAAGGGCGACGCCATGATGGCATGGGAACACTGCTTGATGCCGCTCAGAAACTTGAGGTCCATCGTTCAAGCCAGTCTTCGTACACGACAACACCAGGCGATGCAAACATTTCAACAACCAGTGTTGAAGGTTATTATGGAAACTTAACTATTCAGGCAGGTGGATGTGGCAGTATCGTCAGTTGTTATACTTTGGAGATTTCACCAACTGCTCTTAATGGTCAAAACAATGATACTGTGCAAGGTTACCGCCTGACATCTACAGGGGTCAAACAACGGCTTGATAGTGGTTCTTGGGTAGATGGTTGGAAATAAATTCTATATGGCTTGGCAACGGGAATTGTAAAAAAACATCTTCAATTTCAAAGATGCCACACATCACAATTAAAGTATCATCAGCACTCGCTGGTGATACTTTTTAAACATAGTTCACTTCTTACAGCCAAACAGATCAATTACAACTCATTCGACCTATGTCATTAATCCCTGCCCCACTGACTTGAACATGTATATACTACCGACCACACAATCTACTTAACGACACTTCCTGACAGAGCCAATACATAAAATCATGACAGACTGCCTCATTGTTGGTGGAGGTCTCATCGGCATGCTTACGGCCAAGGAGTTGCAATCCGCTGGAATGGCCGTCATTTTGATTGAACAGAGCAATACCGGCCGCGAATCATCCTGGGCGGGTGGTGGTATTGTTTCTCCCCTCTACCCCTGGCGATATGATGCCTCAATCACTGCCCTCGCTGAGTGGAGTCAGGATTATTACCCACGCCTGGCCGATATATTGATCGAGGAAGGCAGCATCGATCCTGAGTACACCCGAAACGGACTGTTGATTCTGGAGCCCACCGATACGGATGCTGCTATTCACTGGTCAAAGCAATTTAAACAATCACTTCATGTCATCGACCGACAATCCGCACTGGAATGCGAACCGACGATGCAGACAGACGCCACAGAGGCGGTCTGGATGGCTGAAGTTGCGCAAATACGCAATCCGCGCCTCACCAAGTCCCTCTACCAATCAATTTCCCGAAATATAACGATACACCAACAGACTAAAGCAACAGAACTACTGATCAATAATGGTCGCGTACACGGTATGAAGACCGAAAATGGCTCCTTTCATGCAGACAATGTGGTGATATGTGCTGGCGCTTGGGCAGGAGAACTGCTGCAAGGATTAGCCTCACCACCGTCAATAGAACCTGTACTTGGACAGATGATCATCTTTCGTCACCATCCCGGTAGTATCTCTCGCATCGTCTTGCACAATGACCGTTATATCATTCCTAGAAGAGACGGAAGGGTATTGGTGGGGAGTACATTGGAGTACAGGGGGTTTGACAAAATCACCACAGAACAAGCCAAACAGGAGCTAAAGCAGTTTGCCCTCACTCTTTTCCCAGCATTGGAAAAGGCAGACATCGAACAGCATTGGGCCGGATTAAGGCCTGGCTCCCCGAATGGGATTCCCTATATCGGGTCAATACCCGAGATAGCCGGACTCTTTATCAACGCAGGACATTTTCGTAACGGAGTGGTATTGGGACCCGCCTCCTCACGGCTCATGGCAGATATCATGCTTGAGCGCCCACCCATTCTTCCACCCTCCCCCTACTCCCTCACTGCACCCCGAGAGAAATAGAGGCTAGACCCCAAAACCCATGAACGTCTATAATTGCCGCCTTTCGGCCGATGTAGCTCAGTCGGTAGAGCAACTGATTCGTAATCAGTAGGTCGGCGGTTCGATTCCGCCCATCGGCTCCATATAAAAAAGGGTGCATACTGGTTTCTCAAGTTCAAGAAAAAGACTAACCGCTATCAAGCATGTAGTACAATGGTCAATTTGATTGTGGCACGTTCTTAAGCTTCGACCACTACGTGCCGCAACAGGGTCATACTAATATCGAAATCTGTGGATTCAGATTATCAATATCTCTCATAGAGCGACAGAATCAGCCATGCGCATTTTCAAAATCGTTTTTCTAAGCCAAGGAAAAGTCTACGAGATCTTTGCGCGCACAGTACGGCAAGGTGAACTCTATGGTTTTGTTGAGGTGGAAGACCTGATTTTCCAGAAGACCAGCTCCCTGGTCGTCGACCCATCGGCTGAAAAACTGAAAGAGGAGTTCTCTGGCGTACACAGGACCCGTATCCCCATCCATGCAGTGATACGCATTGATGAAGTGGAGAAACAGGAGCATGGGCCGGGAAAGATCATTGAAATTGATTCGGATTCAAACATTACCCCCTTTCCCAACCCTTTTCTCGATCCTAAGAAGAGACCCGACAAATAGCCTGGAATTGCGAATCCGCATTGAGACCCAGGTCGAGCTATTGAGAATAGATGAGCATGATGACTCTATTCTCAAATACTAATCGATACGCCTGGCTGCTGATATTTTCGCTGTTCCTGCCTGCATGCTCTAAACAGACAGCTGAAGAAGAAGCCGATCCGGCTATCTCCCCACTCCTTTATGCTGCAGAGACTGGCGATCTCCCCACCATCTCGAGACTGCTTGAAAATAGTACCCCTATTGATGTTAAGAATGCCTGTTTCTGGACACCGCTCATGAAGGCCGCACTAAATGGTCACACTGACGAGGTAACCCGTCTGCTTCAGGCAGGAGCAGATGTGAATCAAACAGACAAAGGGGGCTACTGGCAGCCTCGAATAATCATTCGGAAATCATCGAATTACTGATCGCAGCAGGTGCGAATATCAATCAGGTTGAGACAACCAGAGGTTGGACCACGCTGATCTGGGCGGCGAAACTGGGGCATACTGAATCCGTTCAGCATCTACTGAGGCACCCGGTGGATCAAGACATCATAGATTTTGATGGCAAGCGAGCCCTGGATTGGGCCTACCAGAACCAGCATCGTGCAATCATCACCCTGCTTGAAAATGAGCCACTGCCACAACCAACTAATTAGTGGCCATCCGGAAACACACGCTTTATGTAATGCCACGTCATCACGGCAAAGGCCCACTGCTGCCCGGAATAATTTCGTCTAGCTACCGGGTAGGTAGGGTTGCACTGCACTAACCAGAGCCACGACTATTTGCAACAAAATTAACCACCAAGCCACCGAATAAGCTTTATCTTGCTCATCAACAGATTGGTGGGGCAGGCCCCACCCTACAGTCCATTTCAAGCGGTAGGGTGGGGACCTGCCCCACCGAAGAGAGTAATTAGAAGAATATCCTAATTAACTGATCTATATCATGAGCAGCAAGCTGACACGAATCTATGATATTGAAGTATGTGAATAGAAAGTCAATTTCCGGGAGGGATCTCTCATGCCACAGAACATCTCCAACGATCAACATCTGCGTGCAGCAATCAGTCAACTGGCACCTGCTCAACAAAGAGCGCTGGGAGGTCAGTTTGTGGCGAATGTAGGCCACTTAAGCCAGGACCCGCGTATTGTTCGTGCGATTGAAGCAGCAGCTAATCCGGATCTAACGTCTATGGAGCTGGAAGATACCTATAAAGCAGTGAAGGCTTTTGCGACTCAATCCTATACTGCCTGTGGCCGTGACGCGGACTGGGCTGCTCAAGCGGAACATTTTCTCGCAGCTGCAGCGTCGGCGGCTCTGGCGACTGACGATCAGAATAACGCTAAGGCTGCCTGGAAAGCCGCCATGCAGGCAAGAATGGCGAAGAATTGTGAAATGATTCTTAATGACGAAGGCGGGATCGCTAACGAGTCGGAAAAACAGTATCAATTGGCTGATCGTTATCTCGAAAAGGACCAGTGACGTCGCCTATCCGATTACTGCATTGTTTTGCAAAACTGAGCTGTGCGGCAGGGGGCCGCACCCACATGGTTGAGTATTATTTCAGTAAGGAAACTAAAATCACTGCTTACCATCCTGCAGCGTAATGCCATCTAGACCATCGACTAGGGAGTCACCGGTCTGGTTGACGCCCAGCTTGATCATCAGGCGGACATCATTGGTAGAATCAGCATACGCCAAAGCATTTTCATAACTGATGATACCCTCCTCATAGAGCTGATAGAGGTGCTGATCAAAGGTGATCATTCCATGTTCTGTTGAGCGCTTCATCAACTCTTTGAGTTTATGGACCTCACCTTTACGAATCAACTCAGCTGCCAATGGTGTATTCAACATCACCTCTATTGCAGCTCGACGGCCATTGCCATCGACCTTGGGAATCAACTGTTGGGCGACCACCGCTTTCAGATTGAGGGATAGATCCATGAAGATCTGATCCCGCGAATCTTCAGGAAAGAAGTGGATGATACGGTCCAGTGCCTGATTGGCGTTGTTGGCATGCAGCGTTGAAAGACAAAGATGACCGGTCTCAGCAAATGTAATGGCATGCTCCATTGTCTGACGAGTACGTATCTCACCGATCAGGATCACGTCTGGTGCCTGACGTAGGGTATTTTTTAGTGCAACTTCATAGGATTCCGTATCAATGCCGACTTCGCGCTGAGTGATGATACAGCTGTTGTGATCATGCATATACTCGATCGGATCCTCGATACTGATGATATGTCCATCACCACGGGTGTTGCGATAGCCGATCATCGCTGCCAGCGAGGTCGACTTACCGGTACCTGTGGCGCCGACAAAGATCACTAAACCACGTTTGGCTATGGAGAGATCTTGTAATATCGGTGGCAGATAAAGCGATTCAAGCGTGGGGATTTTTGTTTCGATGCGGCGTAATACTATGCCAACGGCATCGCGTTGAATAAAACTACTGACTCGGAAACGACCTATATTCTTGGCACTGATAGCAAAGTTGCACTCCTTGGATTCATCAAACTCCTTTTGCTGTGCATCGGTCATGACGCTGTAGGTCAACTCTTTGGTCTGCCTGGCAGTTAACGGCACTTTATTGACCGGATGTATCTTTCCATCCACCTTGATAGAGGGTTCCCGCCCAGCAGTGATGAAAAGATCAGATGCCTTATTTTTTACCATCATGGACAGGAGGGTATTCAGTTCCATAATTCTATCCTCTTCACTCACATTTCAATGCGCTTTTTCTACTTATACAGCTTTACAAATAGCGCACGATATCAATACGGGGCCAGCATGCGTACGATCATACACCCCGAAGCAAGACTGAGATTAGAACTGATCCTTGTTCTGTGCCTTTGCCTTCGCATCCAGTCGACTCACCACACCCTTTTGTACCAACTCCTTCAACGACTGGTCCATGGTCTGCATACCTGCTGCCTGACCAGTCTGTATAGCGGAATACATCTGTGCGACCTTATCTTCACGTATCAGGTTACGAATGGCAGGCGTACCGACCATGATCTCCCAACCGGCAATTCGACCACCCCCAATCTTTTTCAGCAGTGTCTGGGCAATAACCGAACGTAACGATTCTGAAAGCATGGAGCGCACCATGGACTTCTCTCCGGCAGGAAAGACATCAATGATACGGTCAATCGTCTTCGCCGCAGAACTGGTATGCAAGGTACCAAATACCAAATGACCAGTCTCAGCGGCCGTCAATGCGAGACGAATGGTCTCTAAATCACGCAATTCGCCGACCAGAATGATATCCGGATCTTCACGCAATGCTGAACGTAATGCCTCGGAGAACCCCAAAGTGTCGCGATGCACCTCACTGCACCTCACGCTGATTGATCAGACACTTCTTGCTGGCATGGACAAATTCGATCGGATCTTCGATGGTCAGGATATGAGAGTAGTCGTTATCATTCTTATAATCCATCATAGCGGCCAACGTGGTTGATTTGCCTGAACCCGTAGGTCCAGTGACCAAAACCATGCCACGGGGCACATCAACGATCTCTTTGAATATGGAGGGACAGCCAAGGTCTTCCAGGGTCTCAATACTTTAGAAGGAATTGTACGAAATACAGCCGATGCACCGCGGGCCTGATTGAAGGCATTAACACGAAACCGCGCCAGACCGGGTATTTCAAAGGAGAAGTCGTTCTCAAGGAACTCCTCAAAGTCCTTACGCTGTTTGTCGTTCATGATGTCATACACCAGGGCATGCGCACCACCTTGTGTTCCAATGCGGGAACATTGATGCGCCTGATATCGCCATCTACACGAATCATCGGTGGTAATCCGGCAGAGAGATGTAAATCTGATGCGTTATGCTTGACACTGAAGGCCAAAAGTTCAGCGATATCCATTCATTCCCCCTTTTTGAAAGGCAAAAGGTGTTCGACCAGTCGCTTGGCAGACAAGCTCGTGCTGTTTCCCGATCCTGACGATACCCGAATCCTTGGATTCGTGCTTATTCCTGAGTCATTATCTAGCTATCGTCCCAAAAAAGGATAAGTTTAGCTAGTGTAGTGTCTTACACTGGCTTGTGACTAAAAAAGTAACTTGAAATAGCGTTAACTTGACCGCATCTTGCAACATACTAGCGTTGCCGTCTTGACAATAAGCCGTTATCACATTAAAAAAATCGTATCCAGCGTGACTGAACAGACAAAAAACAGCCTGCACCAGCCTTATCATCAGGTGCTGGATCGCATTCGTCGAGCGGAAGCCAATGGCAACAGAACACCTGGCAGCACACAGCTGTTGGCTGTGA
Source organism: Candidatus Thiodiazotropha sp. (ex Ustalcina ferruginea) (assembly GCA_025656375.1). Classification (GTDB taxonomy): domain Bacteria; phylum Pseudomonadota; class Gammaproteobacteria; order Chromatiales; family Chromatiaceae; genus Thiodiazotropha. Next base: position 6,779 of record JAHXHU010000209.1, read on the forward strand.
GTAAGACCAGGAGCGCCGATGAGATAGGTTTGTTGGCAGATCTCGGGCAACGCCTGTTTGGCGAAAATTATCTACAGGAAGCTTTGCCGAAGATAGCACTATTGCAGGATAGAGACCTGGAATGGCATTTCATCGGTCGCATCCAGAGTAACAAGACCCGACAGATTGCTGAAAATTTCCATTGGGTTCACAGTGTCGCCAGCCTCAAGCATGCCACCCGGCTGAGTGATCAGCGCCCACAGCACCTTTCGCCATTGAATATCTGCCTACAGGTCAATACCAGTGGTAAAAAAAGCAAGGATGGCCATAGTGAACATGAACTGACAGAACTTCTGGGGGCCTATACAGCACTGCCCAATATCCGGGTCAGAGGATTGATGACGATTCCTGCGCCAGCAGAGGATAAATCAACCCAGCACTACCCTTTCCAACAGTTACGACGGCTGCGTGATCGATTGCGTAACAAGGGTGTTCCATTGAATACTCTATCCATGGGCATGTCCGACGATCTCGAGTCAGCTATTGAAGAAGGCGCCACATTAGTCAGAATCGGCACCGCAATTTTTGGTCCACGGCAGTATAATCAATGATGGTTTTACTCTATTCAATCACTTAATGTAAGACACTCCGCACAAGATAACAGTATGAATAATAGCAATATCACTTTCATAGGCGGTGGCAATATGGCCACCAGTCTGATCAGTGGCTTGATTGCCGATGGTTATGATAAGGACAGCATCACCGTCAGTGACCCGGACAACGACAAACTGGCACAGCTGGCAGCTCACTGCAGTGTTCGCACAGAGTCTGACAACAACCTGGCCATTGCCGAAGCTGGCGTGGTTGTTTTGGCGGTGAAACCGCAAGTACTCGAACAGGTGGCCCGTGGGTTGGCTGAGACCATTCAACGGATCAAACCACTGGTTATCTCGATAGCAGCCGGGGTAAAAGAGACGCCCTTACGGGATTGGCTTGGGGGCGATGTAGCACTGGTGCGCAGCATGCCAAATACACCTGCCATGATCCAGTCCGGGGCTACGGGCCTGCATGCAGGGCCAGGCGTCAGCGAAACCCAGCGAGACCAGGCAGAAAGTATATTACGAGCTGTCGGACTCACCCGCTGGGTTGAGAATGAATCTCATATGGATGCAGTAACTGCCATTTCAGGGAGTGGACCCGCCTACTTCTTTCTAGTCATGGAAACCATCGAGGAGTGTGCTAAAAGCATGGGACTGGATGAGGAGACTGCTCGCTTATTGACACTGCAAACAGCCCTGGGGGCGGCTCGCATGGCTATGGAAAGTAGTGACTCACCCGCCATACTCAGGCAAAAAGTGACCTCCAGAGGAGGTACCACAGAAAGCGCTCTGAGTATTCTCGAGGATGGAAAAATACGGGAGCTGTTCAGCAAGGCTTTGCAGGGTGCTCAAGAGCGCTCACGTGAACTCTCGGATATGTTGGGACATCAATAGTCATGGATAGCAATTATCTTACAAATCCTCTCGTATTTCTGGTTCAAACCCTGTTCGGACTCTATATACTCGCAGTGTTGCTGCGTTTTTTACTGCAGCTTGCACGGGCAGACTTTTACAATCCCATCTCACAGTTTCTGGTAAAGGTAACCAATCCACCACTCAAGATCCTGCGTCGAATTATTCCAGGCATTGGCGGGATTGATCTCTCATCAATTATTCTCGCCTGGCTCCTCAAAGCGATCGAAATTCTTCTGATTCTTGTGATTTCAGGGAGTGCGGTCAATCTGTTGGGCCCAATCGTTTGGGCCTTGCCTGAACTGGTGGAACTGATGATCAATATCTATCTTTTCGCCATTCTGATCCAAGTCATTCTGAGCTGGGTGAGTCCAGGTAGCTACAATCCAGCGTCAGCACTGCTCTATAGCATTACCGGCCCGGTGATGCGGCCTGCTCAGAAGCTCCTTCCTCCAACAGGTGGTATCGACCTTTCACCCATGCTGGTGATGATCGGTCTGGTACTACTGAAAATGCTCCTGTTGCCACCACTACGGGGGCTCACAGGCAGCCCCTTTCTGTGAGTTGGTTTCGCTGGGAACAAGATGACATGATCCTTAATCTGCGTATTCAACCCAAGGCCTCGAGGCCTCGAGGGACAGCTTTGTCGGTCCCTACGGGGGGAAATCACCCTTACAGCCCCACCGATCGACGGTAAGGCAAATGCCCATCTGATGAAGTTCATCGCAAAGGCTTTTCGCCTTCCCCGCTCCAGGATCCAGCTGATCTCAGGAGAGACCTCCCGCAGCAAATGCCTGCGGTTAAAGTCCCCTCAGTATCTGCCGATACCTCTTGAAGATTGAGACATCCGGATATGGCGTCTGCGCCTCTCCTCGCGTATCATTCCGATTACAGCTGATATGAGCAGATAAGAGTCTGTTCCGGCTTAAAAAAGACTGGGGCTACCGCATGGAAAAAGTAAGATTTCAAGAACAGTTACTGGCCTACGAGCAGTGGAAAAAGGATGTTATCAACACGATAGAAGAGTATGCCCCCTGGCTTGAGGAGAATGGAATGTCCTCTCAGGACAATCAGCAGCGTATCGAGCATACCTTATCCACCCTGAAGAGCGATAAACTGACCATCGCCTTCCTCGCTGAATTTTCCCGCGGCAAGACAGAACTGATCAATGCCATCTTCTTTGCTGACTATGGCCGGTGCCTGCTACCTTCCGATGCAGGTCGTACCACCATGTGCCCAACCGAGATCTTTTACGATGACGAGCGTGATGAGGCCTATGTGCGTCTCCTACCGATCGAGACCCGTCTGCAAGATACCACGCTCACACAATTACGACACGATACCAAACAATGGGTCCATTACCCGCTGGAAGTGGATTCTGTAGAGCAGATGCAGGCTGCTTTGAGGGAAGTCATTGAGACAAAATCAGTAACCCTGGATGAGGCAAAACACCTTGGACTCTACAACCAAGACCTACATCCTCATCAGTCTCAACCACCGGAGATGATCGAGATCCCTAAATGGCGTCATGCCCTGATCAGTTTTCCTCATCATATGCTCCAGAAGGGGCTGACAATTTTAGATACCCCCGGATTGAATGCCCTTGGCACTGAGCCGGAATTAACCTTGAACATGCTGCCAGCTGCTCAGGCAGTACTATTCGTGCTCGGTGCCGACACAGGTGTAACCCGCAGCGATATGGAGATCTGGCAACACCACATCAAGGGATTTCAGAGTAGTCGTCAGCGTGGACTGATGGTTGTACTGAATAAAATTGACACCCTGTGGGATGACCTGCGTGAACATGAAGATATCCATGATGCGATCCGAGGCCAGCAACGCTCCTCTGCCAAAATGCTGGGTATCGAATCCAAGGCTGTGTTCCCGATATCGGCCCAGAAAGGGCTGTTAGCGAAGATCAGGAATGAACCTGCACTTCTCGACAAGAGCGGGCTGTTGGATCTGGAAAACTACCTGGGTCAGGATGTACTGAATATCAAACAGCAAATCATTCTCGATACGGTCAGTTCAGATGTTGGACAACAGCCGCAGCATGTTGTCAGGTAAGCTCAATAGCACTAAATATCAGCTTGAAGAGTTGGAGGAGTTGAGTGATAAGAGCGATGATGTCATCAACAACCTGATGGAGAAGACCCGTAGCGAACAGGCACAATATCTGCGTGATGTAGAGACTTTCCAGCAGAGCCGCAAGCAATTGAAACAACAAGCGCAGCAGTTATCGGAAACGCTCAGTCTGGATCTTCTTGATGACATTATTGATCGCTGCAGGAAGGAGATGACCAATAGCTGGACGACAAGCGGCATGAAAGGCTCAATGAAAAATCTGTTTGAAGAGACGCGTCGAACCATGCTTAAAGTGGTGACCCAGAGTGAACAGACCCGAAAGCTGATACGTTCAATCTACCGTAAATTCCAAAATGAACACGGCTTTGCCGTGGTGCAACCTAAAATGTTCTCTATCGTAAAGTACCGCGTGGAACTGGAACTACTGCATCAAGAAGCAGAGATATTCCGTAACAGTCCCGTGACTGCGATGATGGAACAGAATTTTGTAGTAAAACGCTTCTTTTCAGCACTTGTAAAGCGTGCTCGTGATATCTTCCAACGCGCCGATGAAGAGATCAATACTTGGCTGCGTTCTACCCTTGAACCACTGGTCATGCAGATCAAAGATCACAAAGAGATGATGGAAAAAAGGCTGAACAACTTGCAAAAGATTGGGCAGTCCCGCAATACATTGCAGTATCGCATTCTCGAAAACAGTACACCGAACTGGCTCGACAGTTGACTGCTTTACGTAACATGTCCAACAGACTCAGTAATAACCGACCACTCCATAGCAGTCAACGACAGAAACCGACGCTTGTGAAACAAAATGCCTCTTGATTAAATCAGTCTTGGCATGGATGCCAGCCTGTTTAATCATCTTTGTTTTTAAGTGTGATACAAAGCATCCGATTGTCATAATAGCTTTGTAAACCTATGTGTAAGATTTGTCATATATAATTCCCACCAAACAGATACATGATAATGATTCGCATTAAATGCATAATGTGTTTGCATGAATATGTGTAATTGACGCACAATGCAATTCGTTAAATATTTTCATTATTCTAACAATATTTATTAATACAAAGAGTTGCGCGATCAAGAAGCCTGCATTTGACCATTTCTTCTGCCTCTTCACCCTCTGGCTCTGATCGTCTACACTGAGACTACAACAAAGACCGGCCTTACAGACCGGCACCGTAATTAGGAGGAGTTTTTTTATGTCTTTTATGAAATACGTTGCTACCTTATTTACCCTTATGCTATTAGCCTTTCCTGGCTGGGCGGAAAACAGCACCACCATTCCAGGTTTTACAATTCATCATAACGCGATACCCAGCGCCTCCTTGGAACCTTCAATTGCCAGACAATATGGCATTCAACGTAGTAAATACCGCGGTATGCTCAATGTCAGTATTATTAAATCGGTCGACGGCACTATCGGCGAACCATCAGAAGCGGTGGTAATGGCCAAAGCAAACAACATACGTGGACAACTGATTAGTATACCTATGCGAAAAATCACAGAAGGACCTGCGGTTTATTACATCGGTGAATTTCGTATTGCCAACCAAGAGACACTCAACTTTGAGATACAGGTTCAACCCAGAGGTGAAACCCGTTTTTATACTGCAAAGCTGAGCCAGGATTTCTTTATCGACTAAAGTGCACTGAAAAGTGTTCTTAAATTTTCAGCCTGTACGGGCTGTGTCAAAACAACAGCCCGTACAGGAAAAATTCCATTCAACTGGGGATGTTCGCTTTAATTCGGCCATTGCACGACGCATTTGTCTAAACTGCATCACTTGCAATTTCAACGCTGCATAAAGTTGGGGGAAATCCGGGTGGGAGGAAGACTCGATCATTGTGTAAATAACCGGAATGGACATCGTCCTTCAGAAAGCCCGCACAATGGTCAGGATGCCAAACAGGATCACCATAATTCCTGCCACCCGTCGTACCCGGATATCCTTTAACCAACGTGCAAGACTACCGGCGACTATCCCCATCGCAAACAGATTCGGCAGGGTTCCGAGACCAAATGCAAACATCAGACCTGCCCCCTTCATTATGCTACCGGCCGAGACAGTCCACACCAACATACTGTAGACAAGTCCACAGGGAATCCATCCCCAAACAAGCCCGAGTACCCAAGCTTGCCCAGGTGTCTTGACCGGTAGTAGTTTTCGCGCAAAGGGCTCGATCATTGTCCAGAGTGAATTGCCCAAACGTTCAATCCTTGCCAACCCTGTCCACCAGCCACCTAAATAGAGTCCGAGCATAATCATGAATAGGCCGGCAATCGCCAATAAAATCTGTTGGGCGATATAGATTGGCACCACCTGAGCCAAAAGCAGACCAAGGCCACCCATGATGCCACCCGCCACAACATAACTGGTAACACGTCCCAGGTTATAACCCAACTGATAGGGAAGTGTGTTACTTAACCGTTTACGAACCGGTTCCGGAAGTCCAAAGGTCAGCGCTCCCACAATACCGCCGCACATACCAACACAGTGTCCGCCACCCAATAGACCCACGACAAATGCAGCGACATAACTGCCTTGTTCAATCATCCTAGAATCTGCAGTTGAACATGGATTTGTGGGAAATCCCGGCGTAGCCGGCAAGGCGTCGTTCGCCGTTAATGGCTATTTCCTTAACAAGAAAGAGAACGCAGCTGGGTGCGTTGGGATTTTTCGCAGATTCATGTAGCGTTCCATAACTCACCCAGTGGGTGCTGGAGAAATCCATTATTTGATTTGCCATTTCATTACCTTACGTCAGATATCAGCGGTCAACTGCGGAATCTGGGATCATGGTTGTGATTCCCACTAAAAGGCAGATAACGCATTGCAAGAAGAATCAAGATTAAAACGGGTATTCCCATAGAGGCTGTAATAAGAAAAAAGTTTACATAACCTATACCATCCACCATGACACCGGAAAATCCACCCACAAACTTGGGCAGTAAGAGCATCACGGAGCTAAACAACGCATATTGTGTTGCTGAATAGGATACGTTTGTTAGGCTGGAGAGATAGGCTATAAAAGCCGATGTGGCAAGTCCGGCACTGAGATTATCTGCAGAAATCACTAGTGTGAGCATCACAACACTATGACCGATTCCAGCCAGCCAGGCAAAAAGCAGGTTGGTTGAAGCCGCTAACACGCCTCCCAGCAACAAGATACGCATGACCCCCAACCGAGTGACCAACATACCACCAACAACCGCACCTAAAAGGGTCATTACCACACCAAGGACATTGGCTACGATAGCGACCTCACGCTTACTGAATCCCATATCGACATAAAAGACATTGGATATCACACCCAATACCACATCTGAGATCCGATAGGTGGCAATCAACGCCAATATCAACACCGCCTGCCAACGATAACGTTTAATAAAATCGGCAAACGGACTGATTACTGCGCCATAAAACCATTCAGTAAAGGCACGCAGACTTCCTGGTAACCAACCTTGTTGTTCTATAACCCGGTCTATCACGGCCTCCTGCTCCAACGTCGCGGCATCCGGGTGAACATCGGGTTCATCGATGAGAAAAACGGTTATCACACCGATCAGCATCAGTGATGCCATAACCAGATAGGCAAACATCCAGGCTGATAGATGGTAACCGGATTCAGTTGGGCTTGCCCACTGGGCCATACCCAAGGCACCGCCACCGCTAACGATCATTGCAAGTCGATAGCCAATCATGTAATTGGCAGCCATTGCCCCTTGCAATCTGACTTCTGCCCGCTCTATCCGGTAGGCATCGATGACAATATCCTGGGTTGCAGAGGAGACCGCCACCAACAACGCCAACAAGGCAAATGATTGCAGACCTTGCCGGGGATCGGAGAATGCCAGCCCACAAAGCCCAACAATCACAGCTATTTGTGCCAGTAACATCCAGGCACGGCGTCGACCCAGTTTTCGGGTCAGCCAAGGTAACTCCAGCCGATCAACAAAAGGAGCCCAAACCCACTTGAAGGCATAGGCAAGCGCCACCCAGCTAAGAAAACCGATGGTTGCACGGCTGATACCTGCTTCCCTTAACCAAAATGAAAGCGTACCAAAAACCAACAACAGGGGCAGTCCTGCTGAAAAACCCAGAAAAAGCATACTGCGCAGTCCTGGCTGCCAATAGACAGCCAAGGCTTTGAACCAGTCGGATGACCTGCTGGTTGAATTCACGAACACCTCAGAATGAAAAATGTCGCCGCATTATAAGCATCTAATGGAGCCAAGTCCCCTATCTATCTTTAACCTAGAATCAGTAGTTGAACATGGATTTTTCACAAATTCATGTAGCGTTCCAGGACTCACCCAATGGGTGCGGGAAAGAGAGACTATATTGATTCGGTATTTTTTTACCTTACGATAGAGATCAGCGGTCAACTGCGGCATCTATGTGCTAGACAGGTTACAATGCATGGATCAACTTACTAGGTAACGGACTATGCAGGACTATCAACGCGAATTTCTCAATTTTTCCCTTGATGTAGGGGTATTACGTTTCGGTGAGTTCACACTAAAATCCGGACGGGTCAGCCCCTATTTCTTTAATGCAGGTCTTTTTAACAGCGGCGCCAGTCTAGCTCGTCTGGGCCGTTATTACGCCCAGGCTATCGTCGACTCAGGCATCCCTTTCGATGTACTTTACGGCCCTGCCTATAAAGGCATACCCCTGGCTGCTGTAACAGCTGCCGCACTTTTTGATCATCATGGAATCGATATCCCCTATGCCTTTAATCGTAAGGAGGCTAAAGATCATGGTGAAGGTGGCATTATTGTCGGCCATGAGCTCGCAGGGAGGATACTGATTATTGATGATGTAATTTCTGCTGGCACCTCAGTGAGGGAATCGGTAGAAATAATCCAGTCACAAGGGGCAACACCAGCGGGTGTTGTGATCGCTCTGGATCGTCAGGAACGGGGGCAAGGTGAACGTTCCGCAATCCAGGAGGTAGAGAGCGACTACGGCATGCCTGTGGGCACCATAGTACGCCTTGAACTGTTGATTGAATACCTACAGGAAGGTGATGATACGGGTGAATCGCTGCAGCGTATCAAAGCTTACCGGGAAAAGTATGGCGTGTGATACCAGATGGGGTCGTGTCCTATTCCGGTAGGTTCACTCAGTTGGCTAGCCCAATACCAGCTTGCTCCCGACCAACAGAGTGACCACTTCGAATCCACGCTTGATCCATCGGTTGCCTTTGGCAATAGAGAGATGTGCGCCAAGATAACCACCCATTAGTGATCCCAGTAACAATACCGGTATCCATTCCCAGTGAATGTCACCCAGGATTCCCAGGGTGACAGCACCGCTCCCATTCCAGAATACGCCGACCAACACTAGAGTATGGGCGACTGCACGACGATAATCGAGACCAAACCAACGCACCAGCCAGAGGGTGACAAAAAGGCCGGTACCCGAGGTGAGAGAACCGTTCAGTATCCCAATCAGAAACAGCCCTATCCCACCCACTAAAAACCCAATACCATCTCGATGGATGGGATGATATTCCTGCCCCAGCTTGGGACTTAAATAGGAATAAACACTGAGCCCGAGAGTAAGTACACCCAAGGCTATTTCTGCATATCTATCAGGCACTTGCAATATAAGACTAGCGCCAATTACTACACCAGGCAGTCCTGTAATCAGCATGAAAAATACAAACTAGCGCTCTAATCCTCCTTCACGCAAGTGGCGGATAGTGGCCCCCACGCCCAGCGCAACAGATGCAATCTTGTGGGTAGCCAGAGCAATACCGAAAGGCAAGCCAAGGAAGATCAATACCGGCAGTTGAACCAACCCGGCGCCACCGCCTGAGAAAGCGGAAAAGAGGTTCGCCAGGAGAGAAATTATAAAAAGGGTGAACTGTTCCACAAACCAGCTATCTTATGATGTGAGCCACGAAGTATAATTGATCTCTGGTACCATTCGACTTGAAAACAGAGAATTCCGCCGGTATGCGTCTGAGAATTATTATTTTAACAATCCTCCTACTCCAGTATCCGCTTTTCAGCCAAGCGGGCAAACTCTACAAGTGGGTAGATGACAAGGGTCAAACACATTATACGCAAACCCTTCCACCTACAGATACCCATCGGGCCCGCTCTCACCTGGATGAGCATGGTATTACTGTCAGACAGGTGGATGCCGCCAAGACTGCGGAGCAGCTTCAACAAGAAGCAGAACAGAAAAGGCTGCGCCAAGAGCAACAGAGGCTAGTAGAAAAACAACAGGCCCAGGATAGGGTTTTGTTACGCACGTTCAGGACAGAGGACGATATCCTGATGACCCGTAATGGCCAGATTATGTCCGTAGACACCACCATACGTGTCACTCAGTCGAATATTAAACGTCTCAAGACAACGCTTGAAGCGATGCAGCTAGATGCAGCAGAAAGAGAGTTGAGCGGTCGCCCTGTCAGTGCAAAGATGCTGCGGGATATCGAGTCCAAGCACCAGGCCCTCAGAGAGGCCTATCGTTCCATAATCGACCGGGAACGTGATAAGAATCGGATTCGTCAGGCCTTTGCCAGAGATCAAAAGCGCTTTCGCGAATTGAAAAAACTTGTCCAAACCAATGATCCGGTTTCTGAGGCCAAGGAATCGTTTAACAATGCCCTAGAGAATGTCTATCATTGCGAAGGCAGTTCTGCCTGTGAAGGGCCATGGCAACTGGCCAAAACCTACCTTAAAAACAACAGCACCACCCCGATCAAAATGGAAGGTGACGATATCGTCATTACTGGGGAACCGATCGAGGACAGTGATATCAGTATCTCAGTCTCCCGTATTCTTGATCCGAAGAGAGGGAATACTGTCATTTTTATGGATCTACAGTGCAAGATAGTGTCTATGCAGGAGGGAATCTGTAATAACAATGCTGACGTGGAACGTATAAAGCAGGGATTCAGGGCTGCCCTTGCACAGTATCAACCTCAGCTATCCCTCCCTTAAGCGGATACTATTTGTCAGAATCATTCGGCACTCTGTTGGAAAACAGACTCATCGACAGTAGCTGCCATTGTGCATCCCATTGTTGCAATGGAGAGACCTTGAAGCGGCTACGTAGGTACTGGTGCATCAACCCCTCAGCCACGCTGATCATCAGGTTGGCTGACACAGCGATATCACCTGACTGAGTGATCTCCTGGCGCATTTCCGCCTCTCTCAGGATCTGCTTGAGTTGGGTTTCCACCCGATCAAAAAACTGTCCTACACGTACCAGCAGGCGCTCTGTCTCACCTACCAGCGCATCTCCCAATAGCACTCGCGTAATCCCAGGATTACGTTCAGAAAAAGCCAACAATAGATAGAGCAGTTGCGCGCAACGGGACTCTGCTTTGGATTCCTCCATGAGAATCTGATTGACCCGGGCAAAGACACTCTCTTCAGCAAAATCGATTAGACATTCAAACATCTTGGCCTTACTCGCAAAGTGTCGATAGAGGGCAGCTTCAGAGACACCAACCGCTCTTCCAAGCGATGCGGTGGTAATCCGGCTACCAGGATTCTGCTCCAACTCCCGAGCCAGCGCTTCGAGAATCAGCTGCCGACGTGGTGTCTTAACACGATCCATTAGCGTCGCCGTATCAGGGTGCCTACACCTTCATCCGTGAAGAGCTCCAGAAGAACCGCGTGAGGGACGCGCCCATCTATGATATGTGAAGTACCGACACCCGTTTTAACCGCCTCCAATGCGGTAGAGATCTTTGGCAACATCCCGCCATGGATAGTACCGTCTGCAATCAACTCATCAACGCGTTCAGCAGACAATCCAGTCAGCAAGCCACCATCCTTATCCAACAGTCCACGTGTATTGGTCAGGAGAATGAGTTTCTCGGCCTGCATGACTTCAGCCACTTTGCCGGCAACCAGGTCAGCATTGATATTATAGGAGTGTCCATCCTTACCTACGCCAATCGGTGCAATAACCGGAATAAAGTCACCATGCACCAGCATATCCACTACGCTGACATCGATACTCTCAACCTCTCCCACATGGCCGATATCGATAATCTCTGGTTCATCAAGCTCCGGACCTCTGCGGCTGATGACCATCTTTCTGGCATGAATAAGGTCGCCATCTTTTCCAGTCAATCCAACAGCCGATCCACCAGCTCGGTTAATCAGGCTTACAATATCCTTGTTTACCAATCCACCCAACACCATCTCTACCACATCCATGGTCTCGCTATCAGTAACCCGCATTCCCTCCACAAATTCTGAACTTTTCCCCAATCTTTGTAATAAATTACCAATCTGCGGACCGCCACCATGAACAATCACTGGATTGATCCCCACCAGTTTCATCAACACGACATCCATGGCAAAACTGTTTTTCAACGTGTCATCGACCATCGCGTTACCACCATATTTTATAACCAGCGTTTTTCCGGTAAAACGCTGAATATAGGGTAAAGCGGAAGTTAATACATGAGCGACATTCTGCGCTTGTTCTGTGGATAAACTCATCTCAGTGGCATTTAACAGCAGCTATAGAGGATAAAAAAATCAGACTGGTTCCCGGTCAGATAGTTTTTAGAACGGTGGTTGGAGAGCCGGGTCAACCTTGGTCAGCATATCACGAAAGATCGACTGGACTTGTTCCAAACCCGCTTCGCTCTCTGCCTCAAAGCGAAACAGTAGTGAAGGCGTCGTGTTCGAGGCACGCACCAATCCCCACCCTTGTTCAAATTCCGCCCGAAGACCATCTATCTTAACTAGGCGGGCACCTGGTATTTCGGGTAATTTATCGATGGCACTCATGACTGTCTGAGGCTGACCTTCTTCCAATTGCAGGACATACTCCGGTGTAGATAAGCTCTCAGGCAGTTCTGCAAAAATCTCAGCACTGGTGCGATAGTCTAACGAGATGATCTCTAATAAACGTGCCCCGGCGTAGATACCATCGTCAAATCCATACCATCGCTCGGAAAACAGGATATGTCCACTAAACTCGCCTGCAAGGAGAGCAAGGGTCTCTTTCATCTTCGCTTTTAACATGGAGTGTCCACTCTTCCACATCAGTGGACGACCACCATGGGAGAGTACGATGTTAGCGAGATGTCGACTGCATTTAACATCATAGATGATATCGCCACCCGGTTCCCTTGCCAGAATATCGATGGCGAGATACATCAATAGGCGGTCCGGCCAGATCAACTTTCCGGAGGAGTCTACAACACCGAGACGATCGCCATCACCATCAAAGGCCAGTCCCAGTGCGGCCTGGTGATCTATCACGGCCTTTTGCAGGTCACGCATATTTTTCGGATCACCCGGATCGGGATGGTGATTGGGAAAAGTGCCATCTGCCGTACAGTAGAGTTCGACCACTTCACAGCCTAATTGTCGATAGAGCTCCGGCGCAACAGCAGAGGCGGCCCCGTTTCCGCAATCAACTACGATCTTAAGTGGTTGACCGAGACGGACATCAGATATTACCCGTTCTATGTAGTCGTTTTCGATCTCCTGAGAATCAAAAGAGCCTTCTCCCTGAAGTAATTGCCCTGCATCGATAAGACGCCGCAAATCCTGAATATCTTCCTGAGTGGGGCTCTCACGACCGACTACCAGTTTTAACCCATTGTACTGTGAAGGGTTATGACTACCGGTCACCATCACACCACACTCAACATCCAACTCATGTACTGCATAATTGAGTAAAGGGGTCGGTACCATTCCAAGATCGATCACATCCCGCCCACTTGCCTGGAGTCCCTGGATCAGCGCACTCTGCAAGCTATCACTGGATGTGCGG
>JAHXHU010000385.1 GCA_025656375.1 Candidatus Thiodiazotropha sp. (ex Ustalcina ferruginea)
CGGCCGGGGCACAAATAGGTTGTCAAAGATCGAGTGTCTTTTATGCCTGGGACGCATAAATGACATCACGAGATCGAAGACTCACTTAAGAATTGCGATACCTGAAAGCCGCTGCAGCCAGTAGAGGCGGTTATGCAGCCAGGGGTAGAGGTGCCAATTGCTTTGGCTCCCGTGCACAATGACTAAACCATAACCGGCATGGAACAGAAGAGGGAGGGCGATGATGAAGATCTCCATCAACACCAGATAGTTGAGGCCTTGAAGCCATCCAACGACATGTTCGTTATAGTGCATTTGGCCGTAACGCGATTGAGAATTTTCCCACAGGTGAAATATGAGAAACCCGCCTATTGGCAGCAGACCGAATAGTGAATGCAATCGCCTAAGAATGAAATGCGGGTTGTGGATGGATGCTTGCATGGTGCCTGGATTTTGCCTGCCCACTCTATATTATAGAATTAACAATTTCTAATGCACTGACTCAGGACAGTCAAATGTCACTTTTCTCGTTTTCTGCTTGAAGGGCGCTGTTTACTCTTCCGTCGATATGTACCCATATTCAATTTATATTCGACCTTCACTATAAAGGGGTAGATAGTATCCGCTTTTATTAAGGCTGCTCTACATGGAGATACAGGTATTCTGAATAATAAGACTCCCCGACATGGATCGCTTTGGGTTAATGATGAGTGGATGATGCCGTTAAATGATAAATAAAAGTATCGGTGCGAGAATCCTGATTGTTGTGGGGATTGCGGCCTCACTTACATTGGTTGGGTTGGTTGTTATACTCAAAGTCAGCGAGCCACAATCATTCAGGACTATAAAGATGTCACTGGGCGAATGGTTTCAAGTGTGGTTGCCGGGCTTGGGGCAATCATGGAAACAGGCTCTGCTGCAATAGCGGAACAATATGCGGAAGATATCAAGGACGCTATTGAATTAGAGGATTTCAGCTTTATTCGCCCCAATGGGCTGGAAGCCTTTCGAGACAATGCCACAATCATACAGGTCAACTGGTATCGTGGAGAGTTGCTCTTCCAGCAGCGGGAAGAGATACAAGAGAGACGTCTGTACAGTGAAGATGACCCACATTTATTGGAGGCGCTTGGCAGTGAAAAACAAGTAGGGATCGTGGATGAGGCTCTCCAGCGTTACATCATCCTCATGCCTATTACCAATGAGCGTGACTGTAATCGGTGTCATGGCAAAGAGCATGCTGTACTTGGACTAGCCCGACTATCCACCTCACTACAACATGTCAATCAAATGGTAACCAAGAGCCGTGATCGAGCAACCGTTGTGCTGGTTGTGGTATTGATCCTGTTTCTTCTACTGACCTATCTGTTTCTTCACAAAGTAGTTATTAAACCGATACAACAGGTGACTCGTGCGATGCACCTGGTTGAACAAGGGGATCTCGATCAACGGGTACCTGAACTCGGCCGGGATGAGTTGGGTCAGATGGCCCGTTCCTTCAATGCAATGACCCGTAAAATAGTTGAGACCTATACCGGACTTGAGTTGGAACAGGATAAATTAACCACCATCATACTCAACGCCGGAGAGGGTATTGTGGTGACAGCTCGGAATGGGGAAATTGTACTGGTCAATCCAGCGGCAGAAAAGCTGTTAGCCAAATCGATCGCAGAGATAGTCAGCCAGGGGTTTGACCAACTGGTCGGTGATCCACAGTTGATCAGCCGACTCATTGAACACCCGGATTCCAACTATGCCGAGTCGGTCTTGCAGGGTGAGCGCTATCTCAGTGTCATGGCGGCGAGAATTCACACTCAGCAGGGTGATATTCTTGGCATGGCTGCCCTGTTGCGTGATGTGACAGTGCAACAGCGGCGGGAAGCCTACCTGGAGGCTATCTCTTACACGGACGAATTAACCGGTCTGCTCAATCGACGTTCTTTGATGGATATCCTGCACCAAACGATTGCGGATGCCACAGACAAAAATAAGCCCCTAACCCTGTTGATGCTTGATTTTGATCACTTCAAGCAACTCAACGATAACTATGGGCATGCCATGGGTGATCAGGTTCTGACTACTTTCGGCGGCCTGTTGAATGATCGCTTACGAGATTCTGATTATGCCTGTCGATATGGTGGTGAAGAGTTTTGCGTTATTTTGACCAATACGGCTGAGCAGGGTGCATTGAAAACGGCTGAGGATATTCGTGCAGCAGTATCAGACATGCAGGTTGAGGTCACAGTTAGTATAGGAATGGCTGCCCTTGGTCAGTGTCATGACCTTTCTCCGGAGACCCTGTTAAAAGCAGCCGATACCGCTCTTTATCGTGCAAAAGAACAGGGTCGCAATAAAACGGTAACATTCGATGAGACAGCACCAAGCATTTCCTAGTGGCAGCCTTTTTACTCTGCTATTGATTTGTCTGCTGTTTTTTACATCTTCTGTGGATGCGCAACAGCAGGCAGAAAAAATCTATTGGTATGCCCAGGGTGGACGTATCTATGACAATTGGATGGGGTTAGTCGGTCGTAAGGAGCAGTTAAAACGAAATCTGAATATAACTGATTTTCTTAAAAGTCATCCAGCCTACCCCGAGGAGGGTAAGCAGAAGGGGTTCACTACCTGGCGTTGCAAAGAGTGCCATGGATGGGATTATCGGGGAGTTGACGGGGCCTACAGCAATGGGGACCGCTTCACGGGTATTAGCGGCGTTTTGGGAATGGCGGGGAGACCCGTGGCAGATATCCTGGCAATTATCCGGAACAGAAACCACGGCTACACAAAAGATATGATTGATGATCAGTCAGCGAACTCGTTAGCGCTGTTTATTTCAGAAGGCTTGATTGATTGCAACAGTTGATCTCTGAATCGGGGAGGGTTGTGCGAGGAGGTATGGAGACTAGCAGGCAGAATCCTTGGGAAGTGTTACACAAGATTCGTAATGGCCATCCAGGTGAGCAGATGATCAATACTCGCTCGCTACCGATCCAGTCACAACTCGATATCCTTAGGTATGTGCAGAAACTGTCACAATGATGACGGGTATATCCCACCTAACACCTCATCATGCGCTGCGCCCGTGACGGAAGAGAGATTGCCGTTCAGTCCGGCAAGGGTACGTTTTGCCAGCCAGGCAAAGGTAATCGCCTCGACCCAATCCGGATTGACACCATATTCCGATGTAGGGCGAATGGTCGATTCGGGGAGCCGAGTACTTAATCGCTCAAGCAGGTAGGCGTTATGAACGCCACCGCCACAAACAAGAATTTCGCTTTGAGAATAACCCTCCCTTGCGATGGCATGCGCAACGCTGACAGCCGTCAGTTCCAGCAGGGTGGCTTGAACATCCTCATTGGCGTAGTTGATCTGGGCAAGCTTTTTACCCAACCATTCAAGGTTGAAATATTCACTACCCGTGCTTTTAGGAGGCGGTTGATTAAAGTAGGTGTCGGCAAGCAGTTCCTGTAAAAGGGCATCCTGCACTTTTCCGCTTCTAGCCCACTCTCCTTTATGATCAAGGTCGATAGCCAGATGCTGTTCGATCCAGCGGTCAAGCAGGGTGTTGGCAGGGCCAGTATCGTAACCGAGGACTAGGCCATCTTTTTCGCTGGGGAGGCAGGTAATGTTCGCAATTCCGCCTAGATTCAAAACAATCCGTTTATGTACAGGATGTTGAAACAGGGCTTGATGGAGTGCTGGAACAAGTGGTGCGCCTTGGCCGCCTGCGGCCATATCACGGCGGCGAAAATCGGCTACGGTAGTAACCCCTGTTAGTTCTGCCAAGGTGTTGGGATCACCTATCTGTAGGGTAAAAGGGTGTTTAGCCTTTGGGCGATGACGGATAGTCTGCCCATGGCTGCCGATGGCGATAATCTGCTTGTACTGCAACCCAGCCTTATCTAACACGGCATGGCAGGCGTCGGCAAAGGTGTTGGCAACCTGTGTGTCGAGTTCTCCGAGACGATCAATCTCGTTCTCACCCGGAAGACAGATAGAACGAAGCGACCTCTGCAGGTGCATCGAATAGGGTTCAAGATGGCTTGCCAGAAGATTGACCTGGTCGGCCGAAAAATCGACTGCTACCGCATCCACCCCATCGAGACTTGTTCCTGAGATGAGCCCTATATAGATAGACTCACTTGGCATCGGCGACGAGTGTGCGATTAATCAGTTCAAGCTTGCTTAGTAACGGTTGAATCTTCATTTGAAAGTCGGCACGGTACTTTTTTGCAATCGGTTCAGCCGCCGGAAGTTTAACCGTCAAAGGATTGCGGTGTACGCCATTGACACGAAACTCGTAGTGCAGGTGGGGGCCTGTTGCAAGGCCTGTCTTGCCAACATAGCCAATAACCTGTCCCTGTTTGACCTTTTGGCCTCTTTTCGCTTTCTTGTCGTAACGTGATAGATGGGCGTAAAGGGTTGTATATGTCTGTCCGTGCTGAATGATAACTGTCCTGCCGTAGCCGCCTTTCTTGCCACGATGGATAATTTTGCCATCACCCGCAGATTTAATCGGAGTGCCCGTTTTCGCAGCGTAGTCGACCCCTCGATGAGGACGTTTCTTGCCTAATACAGGGTGATAACGCTCCCTTGTGAATTTTGATGAGATGCGTCTGAAATCGACAGGGGCACGCAGAAAAGCCTTCCGCATACTACGACCTTTGGGGGTGAAGTAATCGGAGTTGCCACTATCATCTGTGTAGCGTAAGGCGCGATAGGTACGACCCTGATTGACAAATTCAGCAGCCAGGATAGGACCGTCGCGAAGCCTCTCACCATCCAGATAGTCCTCTTGGAAGATCACGGTGAAGCGATCGCCGCTACGAATTTCCAAGGCAAAATCGATGTCCCAGCCAAAGATATCGGCCAGTTGCATGATCAGTCTCTCCGACAGGCCCGCTTCCTTGGCAGAGATGTAGAGTGAATTTTCTATCGTACCACTGAGATGGGTGGTTCTAGGCTCTACCTCCTTTTGCAGCTCGGCAGCCTTGAAATCATCATCCACAGCGGTGATCTCCAGGCTGTGAATCTTGCTCTGTTCAAGCCGTAAACCGAGAAAGTTCCTCTCTTCATCGAGGTTCAGATAGAGCATTTCTCCCGGTCGGATGTCGGTCAGCTTTTTTGCTGTATCACTCGAGTGGACAATGCGGTGTAGCAGGTTGGCACTCAGTTCATGTTTTTTGAATATGCTGGCCAGGGAGTCCCCATTTTTAATCTGGTAGGCCGTTGTATGGGTTTTCAATTCTACAGATGGTGGTTCTACGGCTGGCGGCTCTACAGGAGCGGCCACCTCAGCCAAGGGTTCTGTCTCAATGGCCACAGCGTCTTTAATGAAGCTGATCGACTGTTTCGGTATGCTGCTAGGGGTACTTTCTTTACTGGATTGACCCGGTAGAGACAGTGGCAGAATCAGTTTTTGTTGCTGATTACCGGTCTCTTCCGGGATGGGGGACGCCTCTTCGTGAGTATCTTGTTTCGGTTCTGAAATAAGGTAGAGAAAGCCGGCCGCCAGAATTATTAGGAAAACAACCGCGATGACAAGACGCCTGACCAGCTGGCCGCGTGCGGGTCTTCTCTCCAGCGTATAGGATTTAAAGTCTTGCATGTTACGGTATTACAGCGGAGTAAGGCTGTATGTTGGTCCCTTTGCGATAGAACATGGCGATTGATCTCATTTCAGATTGTAGAGCATCACAACACTCAATGGTTAATTTTATCAGATGCTTCTAGTAGAGTGTGCAACCATTGTCTTAATTTTTGAGATTTGATAAATGACTGATGTCACTGGATCCCTAGATCTAATTAAACGAGGTACAGAAGAAATTCTGCCTGAAGAGCTGTTGATTAAAAAACTGCAGCGTGGAAAACCGCTTAAAATCAAGGCAGGGTTTGATCCCACTGCTCCGGACCTGCATATCGGGCACACAGTCCTTATCAATAAGCTTCGTCAATTCCAGGAGTTGGGCCACGAAGTCATCTTTCTTATCGGCGATTTTACCGGCATGATCGGTGATCCGACAGGAAAAAGCGCCACGCGTCCTCCCCTTACACGAGAGGAGGTAATCGAGAATGCCAAGACCTACGAACATCAGATCTTCAAAATCCTGGATCCTGCCAAGACCACGGTTCTATTCAATTCATCCTGGATGGGTGAAATGTCAGCAGCTGATCTGATTCAGCTGGCGGCAAATCATACTGTAGCCAGGATGTTGGAGAGGGATGCTTTCAACAAGCGTTATACAAGCGGCCAGCCCATTGCGGTACATGAATTTCTCTATCCGCTGATTCAGGGGTATGACTCTGTGGTGCTCAAGGCCGATGTCGAATTGGGGGGAACAGATCAAAAGTTTAACCTATTGGTTGGGCGTCAATTACAGGAGGCTCATGACCAGGAACCGCAGGTTGTGATTACCCTGCCCATCCTGGAGGGATTGGACGGGGTGCAGAAAATGTCCAAATCGCTGAATAACTATATAGGTATAACGGATAAACCAGAGGAGATGTTCGGCAAAATCATGTCTGTCTCCGATGATCTTATGTGGCGTTACTACGAATTGTTGAGTTTCAAGCCAATGCATGAAATTGACGCCTGGAAGAAAGATGTTGAGCAGGGGGCGAATCCCCGGGATATAAAAATCCGTCTGGCGGAGGAGTTGGTTGAGCGATTTCATTCAAGTGATATGGCTGAAAAGGCCCATCAAGCCTTTGTGGCACGTTTCCGGAAAGGCGAGATACCGGATGAGATGTCCGAGCTGGCACTAACCGCCTCAAACGGAGGCTACCCGATCGCCAATCTGTTGAAGGATGGTGGGCTGGTGAAGAGTACCTCTGAAGCCATGAGAATGATAAAACAAGGCGCTGTTCGTGTTGATAGCGAAAAAATTTCCGATCATTCTCTTATCGTGGATACAGGGACGACCTGCGTCTATCAGGTAGGGAAGCGTAGGTTTGCGCGTATTAGCATCACCTAGTCAGCTAGGTTACTGATCAGTCCTATATATATAGAAGGTGGAGATG
Source organism: Candidatus Thiodiazotropha sp. (ex Ustalcina ferruginea) (assembly GCA_025656375.1). Classification (GTDB taxonomy): domain Bacteria; phylum Pseudomonadota; class Gammaproteobacteria; order Chromatiales; family Chromatiaceae; genus Thiodiazotropha. The sequence continues at coordinate 7,000 of JAHXHU010000385.1, forward strand.
CCGGGCCAAAATTATGGATACGCACGACTATATTCATTTGTTTTTCGTTCCTTTACTTAAAGAAATTCCGATGCTAAAACACGGTAGATATCAGAATACTGAAAGTATTTAGAAATTAAGCTTGACCTGCGAATGGTTTAGCTTATAATGCCGCCTCCTTTGACTGGTACTGCCTCGCAGACAACAGTTTTCAGGAGTACGGTGGTGGCTTTTTTTAGACCGAAAAATTCTTTCTAAATATATGTTGACGAGAGGATTGATCGACGTATAATGCGCCACTCTTTCGAACAGCCTGAAGGGCTTTTTCGAAAGGACTGAGAGGCTGAAAACACAGTTCTAAATAGTTGTTGACAATGACTAACTGGGCTGTAGAATACGCGCTCTCGTACGGACTGGGCAGATTCGCCAGCTTGAAAAAAGTTAAGAAATGTCTTGACACAAGCACTCAGTCCGATAAATTTGGCGGTCTTTCTCGGAAGAAAATATCCGGGAAGCTCTTTAACAATCAGGTTAGGTAATTTGTGTGGGTGCTCCGTTGATTTTGGGTAACCAAAAGATCGACAGAGAGCATTCAAAAAATAGTTAATTCTATTTCGAGAATCTCGAGTCAAAAAGATTGGCTGCCATAAGCAGCTATCAAACTTAAACTGAAGAGTTTGATCCTGGCTCAGATTGAACGCTGGCGGTATGCTTAACACATGCAAGTCGAACGGTAACAGAGGAGAGCTTGCTCTCCTGCTGACGAGTGGCGGACGGGTGAGTAACGCGTAGGAATCTGCCTAGTAGTGGGGGACAACTCGAGGAAACTCGAGCTAATACCGCATACGCCCTACGGGGGAAAGCGGGGGATCTTCGGACCTCGCGCTATTAGATGAGCCTGCGTTGGATTAGCTTGTTGGTGAGGTAATGGCTCACCAAGGCGACGATCCATAGCTGGTCTGAGAGGACGATCAGCCACACTGGGACTGAGACACGGCCCAGACTCCTACGGGAGGCAGCAGTGGGGAATATTGGACAATGGGGGCAACCCTGATCCAGCAATACCGCGTGTGTGAAGAAGGCCTGCGGGTTGTAAAGCACTTTCAATTGTGAAGAAAAGCTTAGGGTTAATAACTCTGGGTCTTGACGTTAACTTTAGAAGAAGCACCGGCTAACTCCGTGCCAGCAGCCGCGGTAATACGGAGGGTGCAAGCGTTAATCGGAATTACTGGGCGTAAAGCGCGCGTAGGTGGTTTGGTAAGTCAGATGTGAAAGCCCTGGGCTCAACCTGGGAACTGCATTTGATACTGCCTGACTAGAGTATAGTAGAGGGAAGCGGAATTCCGGGTGTAGCGGTGAAATGCGTAGATATCCGGAGGAACATCAGTGGCGAAGGCGGCTTCCTGGACTAATACTGACACTGAGGTGCGAAAGCGTGGGTAGCAAACAGGATTAGATACCCTGGTAGTCCACGCCGTAAACGATGTCAACTAGCCGTTGGACTCATTATAAGGGTTTAGTGGCGCAGCTAACGCGATAAGTTGACCGCCTGGGGAGTACGGCCGCAAGGTTAAAACTCAAAGGAATTGACGGGGGCCCGCACAAGCGGTGGAGCATGTGGTTTAATTCGATGCAACGCGAAGAACCTTACCAGCCCTTGACATCCTGGAAACTTACTAGAGATAGTTTGGTGCCTTCGGGAATCCAGTGACAGGTGCTGCATGGCTGTCGTCAGCTCGTGTCGTGAGATGTTGGGTTAAGTCCCGTAACGAGCGCAACCCCTGTCCCTAGTTGCCAGCACATAATGGTGGGAACTCTAGGGGGACTGCCGGTGACAAACCGGAGGAAGGTGGGGATGACGTCAAGTCATCATGGCCCTTATGGGCTGGGCTACACACGTGCTACAATGGCCGGTACAGAGGGCTGCCAACCCGCAAGGGGGAGCTAATCTCAGAAAACCGGTCGTAGTCCGGATTGGAGTCTGCAACTCGACTCCATGAAGTCGGAATCGCTAGTAATCGCAGATCAGAATGCTGCGGTGAATACGTTCCCGGGCCTTGTACACACCGCCCGTCACACCATGGGAGTGGGTTGCAAAAGAAGTAGGTAGCTTAACCTTCGGGAGAGCGCTTACCACTTTGTGATTCATGACTGGGGTGAAGTCGTAACAAGGTAGCCGTAGGGGAACCTGCGGCTGGATCACCTCCTTTAAAAATGTTACTCCGGATCTTCGGAGCATCCTCACAAGTTACCTAACCAATGTTGAAGCAGATACAGGCCTGTTGATCAGCTTAGCAGCTGTACTGCGCTGAGTACTCGGGTCTGTAGCTCAGTTGGTTAGAGCGCACCCCTGATAAGGGTGAGGTCGGAGGTTCAAATCCTCCCAGACCCACCAATTAATTCAGAAACCATGACTCTTCAGGGGCCATAGCTCAGCTGGGAGAGCGCCTGCCTTGCACGCAGGAGGTCGGGAGTTCGATCCTCCCTGGCTCCACCAAATAGTTACACGGCTCAACGCCAATAAGTGCTAAGTGCCTAGCGACGCAAAACGCTAGTCACTTCGTATTTTGAAGTACTGCTCTTTAAAAATTAGGTTAGATCGCAGATAGGCGATATCGAAAGATATCTAATATCTAATTAAGTATCTAAGTTCTCAAACTTAGTTACTTGGGTATGTTGCATTTGTACGAGCGACCTGACTCCAGAATTTTTGGGGTTATATGGTCAAGTGATTAAGCGCATATGGTGGATGCCTAGGCGGTAGAAGGCGATGAAGGACGTTGTAGCTTGCGATAAGCTTCGGGGAGCCAGCAAACAGGCTTTGATCCGAAGATTTCCGAATGGGAAAACCCACCTGTCGTAAGGCAGGTATCTTGTACTGAATTCATAGGTACAAGAGGCTAACCCGGGGAACTGAAACATCTAAGTACCCGGAGGAAAAGAAATCAACCGAGATTCCCTTAGTAGCGGCGAGCGAAAGGGGACCAGCCCTTAAGCTGTGATGTGATTAGTGGAACAGTCTGGAAAGTCTGGCGATACAGGGTGATAGCCCCGTACACGAAAATCTATTTACAGTTAAATCGAGTAGAGCGGGACACGTGATATCCTGCTTGAATATGGGGGGACCATCCTCCAAGGCTAAATACTCTCTACCGACCGATAGTGAACTAGTACCGTGAGGGAAAGGCGAAAAGAACCCCGTAGAGGGGAGTGAAATAGAACCTGAAACCGTATGCGTACAAGCAGTAGGAGCCCCTTCGGGGGTGACTGCGTACCTTTTGTATAATGGGTCAGCGACTTACTTCTCAGTGGCAAGCTTAACCGTATAGGGGAGGCGTAGGGAAACCGAGTCTTAATAGGGCGTTTTAGTCGTTGGGAGTAGACCCGAAACCGGGCGATCTATCCATGGCCAGGGTGAAGGTGCGGTAACACGCGCTGGAGGCCCGAACCCACTTATGTTGAAAAATGAGGGGATGAGCTGTGGATAGGAGTGAAAGGCTAATCAAGCCCGGAGATAGCTGGTTCTCCTCGAAAGCTATTTAGGTAGCGCCTCGCGTATCACTCCAAGGGGTAGAGCACTGTTTCGGCTAGGGGGCCATCCCGGCTTACCAAACCGATGCAAACTCCGAATACTTGGAAGTGCAATCGCGGGAGACACACGGCGGGTGCTAACGTCCGTCGTGGAAAGGGAAACAACCCAGACCGCCAGCTAAGGTCCCTAAATCATGGCTCAGTGGGAAACGATGTGGGAAGGCATAGACAGCTAGGAGGTTGGCTTAGAAGCAGCCATCCTTTAAAGAAAGCGTAATAGCTCACTAGTCGAGTCGGCCTGCGCGGAAGATTTAACGGGGCTTAAGCCATGTACCGAAGCTGCGGATACGTGTTTACACGTATGGTAGAGGAGCGTTCTGTAAGCCTGTGAAGGTGTGTTGTAAAGCATGCTGGAGGTATCAGAAGTGCGAATGCTGACATGAGTAACGATAAAGGGGGTGAGAGGCCCCCTCGCCGAAAACCCAAGGTTTCCTGCACAACGCTAATCGGTGCAGGGTTAGTCGGCCCCTAAGGCGAGGCAGAAATGCGTAGTCGATGGGAATCCGGTTAATATTCCGGAACTACTTATTATTGCGATGGGGTGACGGAGAAGGCTAAATCATCCGGGTGTTGGTTATCCCGGTTTAAGCGTGTAGGGAGTTGGTTTAGGTAAATCCGGACCGACAATCCTGAGACGTGATGACGAGTCTCCATGTGAGATGAAGTGATCGATGCCATACTTCCAGGAAAAACCTCTAAGCTTCAGGTAATAAGTAACCGTACTCCAAACCGACACAGGTGGGTAGGGTGAGAATCCTAAGGCGCTTGAGAGAACTCTGGTGAAGGAACTAGGCAAAATAGTACCGTAACTTCGGGAGAAGGTACGCCCTTGGTATGTGAAGAGACTTGCTCTCGGAGCAGAAGAGGGTCGAAGTAACCAGGTGGCTGCGACTGTTTATTAAAAACATAGCACTCTGCAAACTCGAAAGAGGAAGTATAGGGTGTGACGCCTGCCCGGTGCCGGAAGGTTAATTGATGGGGTTAGTCCTCGGACGAAGCTCTTGATCGAAGCCCCGGTAAACGGCGGCCGTAACTATAACGGTCCTAAGGTAGCGAAATTCCTTGTCGGGTAAGTTCCGACCTGCACGAATGGCGTAACGATGGCCACGCTGTCTCCACCAGAGACTCAGTGAAATTGAAATCGCTGTTAAGATGCAGTGTACCCGCGGCTAGACGGAAAGACCCCGTGAACCTTTACTACAGCTTTGCACTGGACTTTGAATATGTCTGTGTAGGATAGGTGGGAGGCTTCGAAGCGGAGACGCCAGTCTTCGTGGAGCCAACCTTGAAATACCACCCTGACATATTTGGAGTTCTAACCTCGACCCGTTATCCGGGTTAGGGACAGTGTATGGTGGGTAGTTTGACTGGGGCGGTCTCCTCCCAAAGAGTAACGGAGGAGCACGAAGGTACCCTCAGCGCGGTCGGACATCGCGCAACGAGTGCAAAGGCATAAGGGTGCTTGACTGCGAGACAGACAAGTCGAGCAGGTACGAAAGTAGGTCTTAGTGATCCGGTGGTTCTGTATGGAAGGGCCATCGCTCAACGGATAAAAGGTACTCCGGGGATAACAGGCTGATACCGCCCAAGAGTTCATATCGACGGCGGTGTTTGGCACCTCGATGTCGGCTCATCACATCCTGGGGCTGAAGTCGGTCCCAAGGGTATGGCTGTTCGCCATTTAAAGTGGTACGCGAGCTGGGTTTAGAACGTCGTGAGACAGTTCGGTCCCTATCTGCCGTGGGCGTTTGAGATTTGAGGGAAGCTGCTCCTAGTACGAGAGGACCGGAGTGGACGTATCTCTGGTGTTCCGGTTGTCACGCCAGTGGCATCGCCGGGTAGCTAAATACGGACAGGATAACCGCTGAAAGCATCTAAGCGGGAAGCCCCTCCCAAGATTAGATCTCACTGGACCTTTAAGGTCCCTGAAGGGCCGTTGAAGACTACAACGTTGATAGGCTGGGTGTGGAAGTGCAGTAATGTATGAAGCTAACCAGTACTAATTGCCCGTGAGGCTTGACCATATAACACCCAAACATTTTGGGTCAGGCTCAAGCAGACGCAACACCCAATGATATGCCTAGCGATCTAACCGAATGCTGAGTTGTTCCGATAGGAATAGCTCCGACAGTTTACCTGGCGAAAATAGCGTGTTGGTACCACCCGATCCCATCTCGAACTCGGAAGTGAAATGACATAGCGCCGATGATAGTGTGGGGTTTCCCCATGTTAAAGTAGGACACTGCCAGGTTTTTACAGCAAAACCCCGGATCAGAGATGATCCGGGGTTTTTCTTTATCTATTATCCGTATGAACCAATAAGCATTTTGTCTACTCAGATCAGATTCTATTCAGGCCAAATAGGTTTAAAATCTCAGGATCTTGCTCTCTATTACACTATTGTTGATCGGCGTTTTGATATCAGGATTTGCCATCCGTCAGCTTATCTTTAAAAGAAAAGTACTCGTTGCTAGTCTGAATGGTCTTTTAGGCCTAACACTTTTACTTGCGGCATCATTTGTATCGATGTTGCTATTTAATGTTCAGAGCTATATTCAGTTGACCAAAGAGCAAGTCTTGGCTGAAATTGAAGTAGGTATTGCAGATTCTGAGCTTACACCGCTTACTTTAACCATCGCCGGAAAAGAAAAGGTCTACCCTATCTCAGCCAATGAGTGGCGTCTTGATGCGCGTTTTATAAAGTGGAAACCATGGATGGCGTTACTGGGTAAGGATCCTGTTGTACGATTGGAATCCTTATCCGGTCGGGGTGCCTTATGGATTGATAGAGGAAGCCAGTCCTTTGATCTTCATGCTGACTTTGAAATCGTCGATAAGATTATTTCCAATCTGACTGACCGTTTTGGTATGGTCGACAGCCTGTACGGTAGCTCGGTATACATGCCGATTGCAGTGGGTGCGCGCTATCAAATAAGTGCAACTCACTCTGGTTTGATTGCACGTCCAATAAACGACCTCGGAAAACAGGCTGTCATGGTTTGGGGTAGACAATGAATTGCTACAAGTTAAGCTTCAAGTCTGCTCAAGCTCACCTTTTTGAGATCGAGTTAACTATTCAGCAACCCGATCCAAACGGACAGGTTGTCTATCTACCTGCCTGGATTCGTGGTAGTTACATGGTACGTGACTTTGCCCGCAACGTTATTACTATTGAAGCTATTTCAAATGGCAATCCCGTAATCATCGATAAAGTAGATAAGCAGACTTGGCAGATTGCACCGGTTGAAGGTGAGTTACGTATTACCTATACAGTTTATGCCTGGGAGCTTTCAGTCAGGGCTGCTCATTTCGATACCACGCACGCCTATTTTAATGGCCCATGCTTGTTTCTGGGTGTTAAAGGCCAAGAGGAGAATCCGTGCAGATTGACAATTCCACGTCCAAATGCTGACTCCTATAGGGAGTGGCGTGTTGCTATTGCGATGCCTGTGGAGGATATAGACGTGGCAGGATTTGGAGACTATATCTCTGATAGTTACGAAGCCTTGATCGACTACCCTGCAGAGATCGGTACTTTCTCAATGGCGGAGTTTGAGGTTAAGGGACGACAACATCGGATTGCTGTCTATGGTTTGCATAACGCAGATCTAACGAGATTCTGTAAAGACCTACAGCTTATCTGTAGTGAAGAAGTAGATCTGTTCAGTGAATTGCCGATTAATGATTATCTTTTTATGCTGCTGGTGGTTGGTGATGGTTACGGCGGCTTGGAACATCGTAATTCAACCAGCCTGTTAGTCAGCAGGAATGATCTGCCAAAGGGAAAACATAACAAGGTTTCAGAAGACTACAGGAGACTCCTGGCACTATGTAGTCATGAATATTTTCACTTGTGGCATGTCAAAAGGATAACCCCAGAGATCTTTCTCCAGGAGGGAACTGAGAAAGAGGTTCATACCCGACAGCTATGGATCTTTGAAGGTATTATACCTCCTATTACGATGAGTTGATTCTGGTGCGGTGCGGGGTGATTGAGCGTGAGGCCTACTTTACGATGATGGCCGAGACTGTCACTCGGGTTATGAGAAGCAGCGGACGACATAAGCAGACCCTTGAAGCATCCAGTTTCGATGCTTGGACAAAATTCTATAAACAGGATGAGAATGCCCCCAATGCCATCGTCAGCTACTACTACACTAAAGGCGCTCTATTCGCATTACTACTCGATTTGACCATTCGGGTGCGGAGCAACGGTAGCTACTCGCTTGATCATGTCATGCGTGAATTGTGGAAACGTTATGGTAAACGTGGCATTGGTGTGCCAGAAGGCGGTTTTGAAACATTGGTTGCTGATGTGACATCCTTGGATCTGGGCGCATTGTTCGACCTGGGTGTTCGATCTACACAAGAGCTGCCACTTGCCGAGACCTTGGTGGAATTTGCCGTTGAACTGCACTTGTTTCCTGCAAGATCCAGTAAGGATCAGGGGAGCGTGGTAAACGAATCTCCACAATCAACAGATGCCAGGTCCGTTTTAGGTGCAAAATTGAAGCAGACTGAGCATTCGATACGTATTCTACAAGTATATGACGACGGTGGTGCGCAGCAGGCAGGTTTATCTGCGGGTGATGAGATTATAGCTGTGGATGGAATACGTTTGAGTTCAGAGCAGATGGAGCGATATATTGGTGAGCAGGTGGAAGATGTACCGATCCAAATACATCTGTTTCGTAGGGATGAGCTACAAGTCGTTAATGTGATGCCACTACCTGCTCCTGCGGATACATGTACGATCTACCTTCAGCAGTATCCTGACAGAGAGCGGCAGCAACGATTGGATAATTGGTTAAATCCTAATGCACCAATATCCTGAACTGATTGATAGGCTGGCTGATGGACGGTTTCACTCCGGTCAGGAGTTGGGACAATTACTTAATATCAGTCGATCAGCAGTCTGGAAAAAACTGCAACAGATTAAGCAGGTCTACAATCTCGAGATCGATGCGGTTACAGGAAGAGGTTATAGGCTGAGAGAGCCCCTTGACCTTCTGAATCAGGATACTATTTTACAATTACTGTCGAATGAAGGCCTTGAACAGCTTCCACCCCTACATTTACATGCATCCATTGACTCCACGAATGGATGGCTTATGCAGCGGGCTGGGATGGGTGTTAATTCAGGATCAGTCTGTTTGGCTGAGCAACAATTAGCCGGTAAAGGTAGGCATGGACGAAGATGGATCTCACCCTTTGGTAGAAATATCTATCTCTCCATGCTGTGGTATTTCGAACTTCCTCCTATGCAGATGGCAGGTCTCAGTCTGGCCTCAGCTATTGCGGTTTTACGCCTTTTGCATCAGCTCAACTGCAGCGAGGCCGGATTGAAATGGCCTAATGACATTGTATGGCAAAATAAAAAACTTGCCGGGTTGTTGCTTGAAATAACAGGAGAGGCGAGTGGACCATCACATGTGGTGATCGGTGTTGGTCTCAATACCTGGCTGGGTGCCCAGGGTGATGCTATAGATCAACCCTGGGTAGACCTTAATGCAATCCCTCATATTGTACCGCACACACGCAACGAGTTGGCGAGTAAGTTGATTTTGCATCTGCGTGATGTTATTCAGCAATACCAGGCAAACGGATTGACCTCATTTATCGATGAGTGGCAGCAACACGATTTACTATTGGGAAAGGATGTAGTGATTCGCAGTCACAGCCAATCTCACAGGGGGGAGCACGTGGGGATCGATAGTTCAGGCGCCATTCGTATCCGCAGCAAGGGACATGAGCAGGTTTTTCATGCGGGTGAGGTCAGTCTCCGAAAGGAGGTAGGCGAAAAATCATGAGGCTGTATGTAGACATCGGCAATACGGCAATCAAATGGGCCAATGAGGTGGAGCTGCAGGCAGGTGTTTTACACCAGGTTTCTTCGAGCGGGCTTCCAGCAGCCATTGAAGGGGCTTGGTCAAAGATACAAAAACCGGATGAGGTTCACATCGCCAGTGTGCTGCAACATCAGGTGTTATTGAATTTGGTCGACTGGATTCAGCGACATTGGCAGTTAGCACCGAGGCTTGCACAGACAAAACAAGGTGAGCTGGGTGTGACAAATGGATATCGTCAACCAAGTCAATTGGGTGTCGACCGCTGGTTGGTGTTGCTTGCTGCCCGGACGCTTTCTCTCAGTCCCATGATTGTCGTAGACTGCGGTTCAGCAACGACTGTCGACGCAATGGATGCCGACGGTAGGCACTTGGGTGGTATCATACTGCCAGGGCTAAAGTTGTTTGCCAGCTGCTTACGCCAGAACACCGATATACCACACTATGATGCAGGGGGTATAATGAACTGTTTTGCGACTGATACCGCAGCAGGAGTCAATACGGGTGCTATGCTGGCGCACACTGCAACAATCGAGAAACTGTATCAAAATCTACAGCTTCGGTGTGGTGGTGAAATAGGGTGTCTTGTGACAGGTGGTGGTGCAGAGCTACTATCCAGGCATCTTGAGTTGACCCATGACTTAGTGCCCGATCTTGTCCTGCAAGGTTTGGCGCTCCAGTCTGCACATGCACAATAGGATGTTATCGTTCATCAGCCCTGATTTATGGATCTGGTGGCCTGAACAGTGACAATAAATCTATGAAATGGCTATTCTTCATACTGCTGCTTGCCAACCTTGGACTGTTTCTGTTGATCTATCCTCAGGGCTCACAAGTTAACGGCGCTCATAAGGTTTTATCTAACATGGGTGAGCTGACCCTGTTTCATGAAACCGTCGAACCATCTGCTGAAGTTAGTGACGGTGAGCCAATCACTCCCTCAGTGGACGAGAAACAGGTTGAAGATCTGTCTGATGAAACGGTCAATAATAAACTGGAAAACGGTGAAGCGGTTATTGAACCTACTTCAAGTCTGGCATCAGAACCGCTAACACCGCCCCAGCAGGTGCCATCCTCTGAGCAGGTTGATAATGAACCACCGGTCGTCTTGGCTGAAACACCTGAGCCACAGCCTATCCCCGCTACGCTAATCTGCAAAACGGTTGGTTTTCTGGAGAGTCGCTCAGATGCGGATATAGTATCGGTGCGTTTAAGGGCGTTGGGACTTAAACCCGATCTGCAGTCAGAGACCCGAAATGAACAGGCTGGTGTGTGGGTGTTGATACCCCCACAATTAAGTCGGCACAAGGCTATTGAGATTGCCAACCGTCTGGAGAAAGATGGTATTGCTGATCTTTGGCGGTTTACCAGTGGTGAATTAGTGCATGCGATTTCGCTCGGCCTGTTTCGGGATGGGGAGCGGGCAGAGGCCCGGAGAAAGGAGATTACCGAAATGGGTTATGAGGCTATTATAAAGCCACGCTATAGACAAAAGACTAACTATTGGCTCCATTATCAGGGTGAACCGTTATCTGCCATCACAGAAAAGAGCTGGGATGCACTGCTGGCTGACTTTCCCAATCTAGAGTCAAAAGAAGTGGCATGTCAGTAAGTTTGCCAGAAAGCGCAGAAACGCATAGAATTCGCACTCTTCAGCCGGCGTAGCTCAGTTGGTAGAGCAGCTGATTTGTAATCAGCTGGTCGGGGGTTCGAATCCTCTCGCCGGCTCCAATAAAATCAATAACTTGTTGAATATTAGATGCCTCAAGGTGGTGAAATGTTGTCGAGCAAGTTGTCAACATAAACGCAAACTTACCACCTTTTTCGGCTTTCGCCGATAGTGCCGACGGTATATTGCAGTGAGCATTTACCCCTTCATTGATTATAATATGTGTTATAATTTCCTGTAACAGAGATAGGAGATACACACATGCACGCCCTGAAACTGCGAAAAATTGGTAGCTCTATCGGTGTTATCCTGCCCAAGGAGATGCTGGAGCGCTTGCACCTCCGAGAGGGTGACAAGCTGTATGCCGACGAAAGTCGCAATGGCGTTCAGCTCAGCCCTTACGATCCAGAGTTTGAGGCAGCCATGGAGGCCTTTAGCCGGACTCGCCGGAAATATCGCAACGCACTCCGCGAACTGGCTAAATAGTGCCGGTGTGGATACCGGAGGCGGAGATTCGTGCCATACACGCGGAATTGCTGCAAGAGCATGGAGGCATCGATGGTCCGGTTGACGAAAACGCGTTGGGGGCTACCCTGGCGCTTCCCCAACGGCTAGAACATTACAGTAAATCAGCCGCAACCTTGCCCCAACTAGCCGCTGCTTACGGTTTTGGCTTCACTAAAAATTACTGTTTCCGAGATGGTAACAAACGGATTGCTCTGGCCGCCATTGATGTGTTCTTACAGATGAATGGTTACGAGCTAACCGCCGCCGAAGTTGATGCGGTTGTAACTTTTTTGGCCCTGGCAGCTGGAGATTTCGATGAGAACCAGCTAGCGGAGTGGATTTCCCGCAATATGCAGGCGTTGGGTAGGGGATGATATCTTTAGAATCGACAGATGAGATGCCCTTGCCACCGCTGAGATTCGCAGTGGTTTCAAAATGTCACTCGTTTGCTGATTTGTTACGCCAAGATTGGGATATTCTCCTCTAGCAAGAAAATGGTACACAAAAAGTACACTTGCCAGTTTTGGTAGTGTTCGATTCACTACGCTAACTTACTATTTTTAAAGTTCTTTTAGTTTATGTAGGCTACGATTGATTATTTGTGTACGCCCAGCATGGGTATGAACTAATGAGGTGAAAGTCCTCTGTAGGAAGGTCACCATCCTTAGCGATTTCAAGCTATTAGAT
>JAHXHU010000074.1 GCA_025656375.1 Candidatus Thiodiazotropha sp. (ex Ustalcina ferruginea)
ACAGCAATAGAGACAAACCGATGAACTTATTCATAGCACCACCTTTTTTATGATTTCAGAAAAGCCAGCACAGCTTGCGCAAAGGGCGCTTGCTGTTCTGCATAGAGCCAATGACCTGCATTGTGCAGCAGTCGTTGTCGATAGTGAGGGAAGAGTTGACCCATTTTTTCTTGATAGGCCCTGGTCACATAATCTGATCTCTCTCCATGAATAAAGAGCACATCCCCTGCAAAGGCCTTCCCCTCTACCATGGGAAACCCCAACAAAGCGGGCATTGCAGCCTCCAATCCAGACAGATTGAATCGCCATGACCAGCCACTCGGTTGCTTCAGTAGGTTTTGCATCAGATATTGGCGTACTACCCGCTCTTTTACCCACCTGGAAAGTATCTGATCTGCGGCTTCACGGCTCTGTATTTGTTCCAGGGACAATGCATTCAATCCCTGAAAGATAGATCTGAAGCGATTGTCATAGGTCACTGGAGCCGTGTCGGCCACGACTAACTTGTTAATGCGCTCAGGATACTGCAGCGCCAACCACATAGCTGTCTTCCCTCCCATACTGTGCCCAAGAAGATGGACACTATCTAAACCCAACTGGTCGAACAATCCCAGCAGATCCTCCCCCATTAGCGTGAAATCCATTAAATCATGATGTGGGGACCGTCCATGGTTACGCAAGTCAGGAGCCAGTATATGGAACTCATCCTGTAAGTGTTTGATGATACCCAGCCAATTATTGGATGAGCCAAAAAGCCCATGCAACAGACACAACTTGGGCATTTCACTATTACCAAATTCACGGTAGTAGAGGGGTTGCGCTGGATTGGTCATGTTTGGTGCAGTGTCCTATACCATGTCTTGTTCAGGATGAGGGCGATACAAAAGTTCACTCTCAACCAGATCCTGGATACCTTGTAGGACCTGCTGTGGTTCGTAATCCTGCTCTGCCAACATGTCGACCATATTCTGTCCTGTAAAACCTAGCGAAAGTTGCTCTGCCTTCTGTAGTATATTCTGACAACAGGCATTATGATTTAGATCAATGTATCGTCGTCTCAAGGTACAGGTCAAACCATTCACTTCATGCCTATTCAAGTGTAATTGAGGATTAATGGCAAACTGACTCGATGCTACCTGGTTTGCTAATAATGGACTGCGCGGCATGCTTCCCTGTCGAGCGGCCAGCAGGGTAAGTTTAGGCCGGTAGGTAAGGCGTTCTATCAGTCGATATCGACTGATTTCATCTAACATCTCTAGCTGGCACAACAGATCTTGATCGTCGATTATGCTCTGTAAAGACCAGTCATTCGGTTCCAGCCATCGAATAAAGCGCAAACCTTCCGAATCAAGTAGTTGCCATAGCGCGGTTAAGTCATAGCTGGTTTGATGAACATGTAGACAACGATCGGCAAACTCTATCTCGTCAACACGGGAAGTGCCCTGCCAATAATTGCCCTTGAACAGTTGCTCTTCTGCTGCATGGGCAAGCGCTCGCGCCACTGGCGATCGATCTTTACGGGACTTACTCCTGGGCTGAACAAGATCCAAAGCCTGCAGATAACGATCTAATGGTTGCCGGCCAAAGCTGCCATCCAGCATCAATGCAATAACGCCATCAGAGGCAAGCAGGGTCGTAAGATGCTGTAATCCCTGTAAGGGGTCACTCAAGTGGTGAAGCACACCATATGATAGGATGATGTCATAACCACCACTAACGCCAGGCAGGGTCTGCTTGTCGAGAAGATCTGCCAATAAAAATTGCAGATTTTCCAAACCTAGTTCTTTACTTCGCTGAGTTGCTTCTTGAACCGCGATACGATTAATGTCGATACCGGTGAAATCGACTTCAGTCTGTTTACCCGCCATAATCCGGAGGTTCAAACCACGCCCACAACCGGCCTCCAACAATTGTAAACGTGTCAATTTACTATGGGTACGCTGCAGGTAACTGAGTAGCAAGGACCCATGACAGCCATCACAATCCACCTGACCTTCTGGTGGATAGGGATAGGCCTCGTAAAATGCCCGTACCTCAGTGGTGATCTTATCCAAGCCAGACTATCATAGAGTGTTTATTTTCTCTTCTTCGGTGGCAGTAGGTCGGTAATACTGCCCTCGGCCATTTCGGCTGCAAAACAGATGGTCTCATTCAGGGTTGGATGAGGATGGATAGTCAGCCCAATATCCTCAGCATCTGCACCCATTTCCAGTGCCAATACTGTCTCACCAATCAACTCCCCAGCATTGGGTCCAACGATACCAGCTCCAAGAATGCGTTTTGTATCTGGATCGAAAAGTAACTTTGTCATACCTTCATCTCGGCCGATTCCGAGTGCCCGTCCACTGGCAGCCCATGGAAACGCACCCTTCTCATATGCTATACCCTGAGCCTTGGCATCGGTCTCTGTTAGACCCATCCAAGCCACTTCCGGATCCGTGTAGGCCACTGAGGGGATAGTCATTGGATCAAAACTGGCAGATAATCCGGCAATGACTTCAGCAGCCACCTTTGCTTCATGGGTCGCCTTGTGTGCGAGCATGGGTTGTCCGACAACATCACCAATGGCATAGATATTCGGCACATTGGTACACATATGCTGATCCACGGCAATGAAACCTCGCTCGTCGACCGCCACACCGGCTGCCTCTGCATTGATTTTCTTACCATTGGGAGTACGCCCTACAGACACTAGCACGCGATCGTATGTCTGTGGTTTATCCGGCACCTGCTTGCCTTCAAAGGTCACTTTCAATCCACCCTTCAGGGCCTGGATATCAGTAACCTTGGTGCCCAGCATGATCTGTTGATATCGCTTGGAGATACGTTTTTGCAGTGGCCGAACCAGATCGGTGTCACAACCAGGGATCAAATTCTCCTGCAGTTCAACAACATCTATTTCGCTACCCAAGGTGCTGTATACCGTGGCCATTTCCAGTCCAATAATACCCCCTCCCACAACCAGCATGCGCTTTGGGACATCCTCAAGTGCTAAGGCCCCGGTGGAATCGATCAGACGGGGATCATCATTAGGAAAACCGGGAATCTGCACTGGACTGGAACCGCAGGCAATGATGGCATCCGTAAAGGCAATGGATAGGCTACCCTCAGTTGAATTAACAGCAATACGATTGGGTGATTCAAAACGGGCGACACCGTGGACCAGTTCAATCTTGCGCTGCTTGGCCAACTGTTTCAAACCGCCAGTCAGACGCTTCACAATCTTATCTTTTCCGTCTCGCAATTTCCCTAGATCAATCTTAGGCTTACCGAAAATGATACCCATCTCGACCATTTCGGCCGCTTCATTGATTACATCCGCTGCATGCAACAGGGCCTTGGAAGGGATACAACCAACATTCAGACAGACCCCGCCCAATGCATCATAACGCTCGATCAGGATGACACGCTTGCCTAGATCCGCGGCCCTGAATGCAGCGGTATAACCACCCGGTCCGGAGCCCAACACAACCACATCCGCCTGCTTGTCTGCGCTCCCTTTAACGGCTTCAGAGACTGGCGCTTTGCTGGGAGATGGCTTTTCAACCGCTGAGGCCCCTTTGGCCAATTCAAGCTTGAGTATCGGAGCACCCATTGAGATCCTGTCGCCAACCTTGACTTGTAACGCCTTGACAACCCCTGCATGGGGCGAAGGTATATCCATGGTGGCCTTGTCACTCTCCAATGTGATGATGGAATCCTCCGCTTCAACCATGTCTCCAGGAGCGACCAATATCTCAATGATATCAACCTGCTCAAAATCTCCTATATCGGGAAGGGTAACCTCAACGATGCCACTCATGCATGCTCCTCAATCATTTGTTATTTCAGATTGTTGTCCCAATGGCAGTCAAACGCCTGATCATTGCCACTATTCTAACCCTTTATAGCATTTCTGCTTTATAGAGCGTAGACGAACAATACAGATTGACCAATCATACTGAATATGGGATGGATGCCGGATTAATATTAACCCGGTAAGATCAGGTAGTACCTGTCTCTTGAAAACCGCTGCTAAGCCAGCTTGTCATACTGGCGGCGGTCATGGGTTTAGCATAGTAGTAACCCTGCAGATTGTAGCAACCGATACCCACAAGAAAATCTGCCTGTTCTTCTGTCTCCACCCCTTCGGCAATCAGCCCAAGATTCAAGCTGCCTGCCATCGCCACGATGGTCTTAACCAATGATGCGTCATCACTATTCGAGGGTAGATCAGAGACGAATGACCGATCGATTTTGAGTACATCCACCGGAAACCGCTTCAAATAACTCAATGATGAATAACCTGTTCCAAAATCATCCACAGAGAGATTAACACCAAGCGCTTTGAAGCTTGATAGCCATGTGATCGCCTCATCGGTATCTCGCATCAGCAGGCTTTCCGTCATCTCCAAGTTGAGTGCACCAGGAGAGAGTCTGTTGTCATCTAATACCTGCTTTAGATAGCTGGCTTCCAACCCAAGTTCACGCTGGCGGCTTGAGAGATTAACCGCCAGTTTCAAGTCATGATAACCACTATTACGCCATTGACTTAATTGCTCGCAAGCACCCTTAATCACCCACTCACCTATCGGGCCAATCAGGTCGCTATCTTCAGCGAGTGGTATAAAAACAGTAGGTGAAACAATTCCTCGGTGTGGGTGGTTCCAACGCAACAGAGCTTCAACACTGACCACTCTATCAAGATTGGCATCCATCACCGGTTGATAGTAAATCTCCAACTCGTCGCGTTCAATCGCCAGTCTCAGATCCGATTCAAGTTGCTGGCGTTCCAGTGTCCGCTGTTGCATAAACGCAGTAAAGAATTGATAACTGTTTCTACCATGACCTTTAGCCTGATACATCGCCATATCTGCATTTCTTAACAGCGAATCGGCATTGGCTGCATCGTCTGGAAAGATGGTGATACCGACACTTGCACCAATATAGATCTCACGTCCATACAAGGTAAATACCTGGGTTATTTTTTCGATCACCTTGGTCGCGATGTTAGCCACTGCGTCCATGTCACTGACATCCTGCAGGAGGATAATGAACTCATCGCCGCCGAATCGGGCCACTGTATCCGACTCTCGTGTACACTCACCTATTCGAGTCGCTACCTGCTGCAACAACTCATCTCCCACTACATGGCCAAAAGTATCATTGACCATCTTGAATTGATCAAGATCGATAAACAGTATCGCAAGTTTCCATTTTTCTCGATGTGCGGAACTGATCGATTGCACAAGCCGATCAGACAGCAATGAGCGATTTGGTAATCCAGTCAAGGCATCATAGCGGATCTGCTCTTCATCCTGCTTATGCTTGGTGATATCTGAAAAGACCGCCACATACTCTTTAGCAACACCATCTTCACCTGGGATTGCAGCAATCGACAACCATTCTGGATAAACGCTACCATCCTTGCGTCGATTCCAGATCTCGCCAGTCCAATACTTCTTTTGTAACACAGAGTCCCACAATGCCTCATAGAACTTAGTATCGTGTCTTCCTGAACTCAGCATGCTGGGAGAATGCCCGATGGCTTCCTCAGCAGGATAACCTGTAATGCGACTAAATGCCGGATTGACGGTCTTGATCATATTATCTGCATCAGTCACCATGATGCCTTCAGCAGTCGTTTCGAAGACCGTTGCATTCATACGCAATTGATCTTCAGCCCGCTTTTGTGCCGTAACATCCTCTTTGATAGCGATAAAGTGGGTAATCTGTCCTCTGTCATCACGCAGTGGGGAAATGGATGCTGATTCCCAATAGATAGAGCCGTCCTTACGTTTATTATGGAATATGCCTCGCCACTCTTTACCAGCCAGCAGCGCATTCCACATTTCGGCATACTCTTCCTTCGTTTTATCACCACTTTTCAGGATACGCGGATTCTTTCCTACGGCCTCGGCGGCGGAATAGCCGGATACCCGTTCAAAACGAGGATTAACATATTCAATTTCACCCTTTGTATTGGTGATCATTACTGACGCCGGACTCTGCTCCAATACCCGACCCAGTTTCCGCAGATCGACTTCTGCCTGCTTTGACTCGGTAATGTCACTCCTGACACAGACGATGCCACCCTCATTGGTAAAATTATTACTCGCCAGATACCATGCACCATTATCGACCTGTTCCAGATATTGACCCATTGGGGTAGTACCAAAAACTGCATCACCCTCCAGACTCAGATTCTGAATGCGACTACCGGTTACGGATTGCAACGCACTGATATTCACACCTTCAATGATCCACTCCTTCAACCAGGGATAGAACTCTCCGAAACGTCGATTGTGTAACACCAACCGACCATCCGCATCAAACAGGGCAAACGCCTCTGACAAATTATCAACCGCATCATGTAGACGATACCATGCACGATTAACCTCCTGGTGAGCCTTCTGCAGGCTACGAATAAGTTGCCAAAGACCCAGCAACAATACGAAAACCACCATAGAGAGGATAATGATCAGGCGTCTCTTTTTTGCTGTTTCTGTAACACGGACCTGTTCATGCTTTGAGTGAATCTTTTCAAAATATTCCAGACTGGGAATAGCTAAATAACGTGTTTTTAATGCCCCGAGCTCCGTCAGCTTTTCAAGATTGGAGTCCACATGAAACAGTACGTGTTCAAGCTTCTGTAGACTTACTGAAGAAGAAGGGGTACTTTTTTTCAGCTGTTTAAGCGTGTTGTTGATATCCTCTAACAGAGAATCGGTATAAAAGAGTTCATAGGTATAGAGAGCGTTTAGTAGCTCAAGGATGGCCCGGTAGGCATTGGGATCATCCGCCTTCAACTCCTGTGCTGCGATTGGAAGATAGTGAATACCATTACGGACAACCGCAGCCTGGAATTTTATCCTTTCAAGAATATCCAGCTTCTCATCCATGCCTTCCCAGTAGGTTTTAAACAGGTCGCCCAAAACCATATTACTGAGGCTCACTTTGTCATTGATTTTCTCTTTCAGTTCTCGTAGACGATGACTGGTTTGCACCAGTGGATCGTACTGGACCAATAAAAATGATGTAATCCTGAATACATCACGATCAAGACGTGCATCCATCTCCTTTAGTTCAAGCAGATGGTGTGATAACTCGGCATAATTCTGGGTTTCATCATCCCAGAACACAGCCAGCAACAGAATAACCGCCAAACCGAGTGAGAACAGCAGTAGGCTACGCTTGGAGCCAGAGGTCTTGAGCATCTTCATGGCTTCAATCTGATATGCTCGCCAACCAGACAGAAAAGGAATAAAACTATATCCTTAATATCCTCCTCTGGAATTTCCCGCCCCAACTGATAGCGGCCCATGATCCGCACTGCCTTATCGAGCGTTGATGCTGAACCATCATGAAAATAGGGGGGATTAATGGCTGCCAGGCGTAGACTGGGTACTTTGAAGTAGTGTTTGTCCTCAATCCGTTGTGTGACATTGTATCGTCCGAGATCCGCCTCGGTGATTTCACTATCCCGTTCCTTGAAATAGTCACCTATTGCACCCATAAAACCATACATGTTGCCGCCCACGTTCACGCCCTGGTGGCAACTGATACATCCATAGCTCTTAAACAGACGATAAGCACGAAGTTCATTAACCGTAAGCCACCCTGAAGCCAACGATCAAATCGGGAATTGACGGTCACCAACGAGCGTTCGAATGCTGCGATAGCGATCGTGATGTTATCGCCTGTGAGGCTGTCTTCGAACAGGGTATCAAACTGTTCCATCACGGCAGGGTCATTACTCAGTTTGGAAATAACCTCTTCCCAGTTGGAATTCATCTCAATGGGGTTATGCACCGGGCCTGACGCCTGCACCTCGAGACTCGGAGCGCGGCCATCCCAAAATTGCACAAAATTGTAGCGACTGTTGTAGACGGTAGGTGCCTTGATACCACCCATTGCACCACCCACACCCACCGATCTGGCCCTATGATCAGAGCCACCTGTAGAGAGCACATGGCAACTGGCGCAGCTCAAACTGTTATCCTGAGAGAGGCGGGTATCATGGAAAAGACGGTCCCCCAGGGTCACTAATCTCGGATCCAGGTCAGGTTCCATAGATAGGGGCTGTATGGGTTCATTTTTTACTCCATCAGCCAATGCAACCGATACAAAAAAGCACAATATTAGTATATATTTTAATGCGTTACACATAACCAACAACAATAATTAACAGCTGTAATCCGCACTCGGAGTAGAGACATCCATATCTATCAATCGGGAATATTTAGGCATGCAAAAATAGAATATGCGCCACTACAACTAATTATCGGACATTTTATGAATATCTTTAGGCGGATGCACCCATCGGAACCTCTCTCTTTGGGCTAAAAATCTGACCGACAACAACTGTGTTCGTATAACCTAAAACAACCCTGCATCTTCGCTTAGAGGAACAAGATATAGGAACTCTATTCTTAATCCCACTGAAAGTATAAGGAAATGAGAAATTGGTTTCGGAAATCTATGACTATCCCATCAACCAGGACAACAATATGTCCAGGTTGATCAGTATCAGTCATAGCAGTAAATGACGAATATCACCCAACAGTGAAGTGAGATAGGAGGTAAACCTGACCCCATCGGCACCATCGATGACCCGATGATCGTAGGAGAGGGACAGGGGCAACATTAATCGTGGTTGAAACACCTCCCCGTCCCACACTGGTTGCATGCTACTTCGGGAGACACCGAGAATAGCGACTTCAGGAGCATTGACAATAGGCGTAAAGGCGCTACCCCCAATCCCACCAAGACTTGAGATAGAGAAACATCCTCCCTGCATGTCACCAGGAGCCAGCTTGCCATCACGTGCCTTGGCGCTGACACGCATCAGCTCACCCGCGAGATCAAAAATACCCTTCTGGTCGACATCGCGTATCACAGGCACTACCAACCCATGGGGGGTATCAACGGCTACGCCAATATGGATATAGTTACGAAATATCAGCGACTCACCATCCGCAGAAAGGGCCGCATTGAAACCGGGCATCTGCTTTAAAGCCGCAGTTACCGTCTTCATTAGGAATGGCATCAGGGTAAGACGGACTTCCTGTTTAGAAGCAGCCTCTTTCTGAGATTTTCTGAATGCTTCCAGTTCGGTGATGTCCGCCTCATCAAATTGGGTAACATGAGGCACAGTCAACCAACTACGATGGAGATGAGCACCACTGATTTTCTTGATGCGATTGAGTGGCCTGCTCTCAATCTCTCCAAACCGACTGTAATCCACCTCTGGGCCTGCCGGCATTTCGAAGGTTGATCCAGGTGATCTTGCCGCTTCCCCTCGGCGCAGGGATTGTTTGACAAAGTGCTGTACATCCTCCTTTAAGATCCGTCCCTTAGGACCACTCCCTTTGACTAAAGAGAGTTCAACCCCAAGCTCCCGGGCAAAGCGTCGCACCGACGGACTGGCATGGGGCGTAACACTCGCTCCACTTCCAGGAATAGTGACGGGAACGGGGGGAACTCTAGCCTCTTTATCTCCAGGTCTCCGGGCCTGCTCCAATCCCTGCATACGTTCTTCAGTAGGGGACGGGGAGGGGGCCTGGACAGTCTCCAACTCTTCAGCAGCTGGTGCAGGACCCGCAGTTTGTTGCTGCGGATCTTGTTGAGCATCGCTATCCACCGCCTCAATGCTGAGTATCTTATCCCCTTCACTGACATGATCACCCACCTTGACCAGCAGGCCTATAATCTTTCCCGCATGCGGAGAGGGTATCTCCATCGTAGCCTTATCACTCTCCAAGGTCAGCAGAGACTCTTCAACCGTGACTTGATCACCCTCTGAAACCAGGATTTCGATAACTTCGACTGAGTCGAAATCTCCAATATCCGGTAACAGCACATCTGTTGTTTTAGCCACGTCTCATCCTCTTTGCTACTCTAGTATACTGTCTCATACCAATGCGTGATGTCAGGTTCACCTGCATATCACCTTATACCGTGCAGGGATTGGGTTTTTCAGGGTCGATCTTAAATTTCTTTATCGCCTGGCTGACCAGATCCGATTTAATCTCACCTTCATCGACTAATGCCTTCAAGGCAGCGATAACGATGTAGTAACGATTGACTTCGAAAAACTTGCGTAACTGACTACGCATATCACTACGACCAAAACCATCGGTACCCAATACACTGTAGTGCGCTGAAATAAAGGGACGAATCTGATCCGCATAACTTCGAATATAGTCTGTAGCTGCCACCACAGGTCCTTTCTGGCCCGTCAATTGTTGGGTTACATAACTGACCTTTGGCTTCTCTTCCGGATGTAGGGTATTCCACCGGTCCACATCCAGACCATCACGGCGTAACTCATTAAAGCTGGTGACACTCCACACATCCGCTGAAACTTTGAACTCTTTTTCCAGCAGTTCTGCAGCGGCGATCACCTCACGTAAGATGGCCCCGCTTCCCAACAGTTGTACGCGTAACTTCTGTTTACCCCCCGTTTTGAACTGATAGAGGCCGCGTACTATGCCCTCTTCAATACCCTGCGGCATTGCAGGTTGAAGGTAGTTTTCATTCATCACTGTGATGTAATAAAAAACATTCTCCTGTTCCTGATACATACGACGCATGCCGTCCTGCACAACCACCGTCAACTCATAGGCAAATGCCGGATCATAGGCAACACAGTTGGGAATAGTCCCGGCAAGGATATGGCTGTGTCCATCCTGATGTTGCAGTCCCTCACCCGCCAGGGTTGTACGCCCAGCAGTACCGCCAATAAGGAAGCCACGTGCCTGCATATCCCCAGCTGCCCAAGCCAGATCACCGACACGTTGGAAACCGAACATCGAATAGTAGATATAAAATGGGATCATGCTGACCCCATGATTGCTGTATGAAGTAGCTGCCGCTATCCACGAAGACATCGCGCCTGCCTCGTTGATACCCTCTTGCAGGATCTGTCCCTTTTTATCTTCACGGTAGAACATGACCTGATCTGCATCGACTGGTTCATACAGCTGGCCTACTGATGAATAGATACCCAACTGACGAAACATACCTTCCATACCAAAGGTTCGTGCCTCGTCAGGTACAATAGGTACAATCTGCTTACCTAACTTCTTATCCCGAACCAACATATTCAGCAGACGCACAAAAGCCATGGTGGTCGATTGTTCGCGCTCTCCACTACCCTCCAGCAGGGCTTTGAAACTATCCAATGAAGGGACTTGCAGGGGATCAAGCTTAGTACGACGCTGCGGCAGAAAACCACCCAAGGTCTCGCGGTGCTCATGCATATATTTCATTTCGGGACTGTCTGCCGGTGGCTTGTAAAAGGGGGCTGCACCGATCTGGTCATCAGAAATAGGGATATTAAAGCGATCGCGAAACGCCTTCAGTGCAGCCTCACCCATCTTTTTCTGTGAATGGGTGATATTCTGGCCCTCTCCTGCCACCCCCATGCCATAACCCTTAACCGTTTTCGCTAAAATTACAGTGGGTTGTCCCTTGTGGGAAACCGCCTCCGCATAGGCGGCGAAAACCTTATGGGGATCGAGCCCTCCCCTGTTCAGTCGCCAGATATCTTCATCGGTCATATTGGCAACAATCTCTTCCAGTTCCGGATATTTACCAAAGAAATGTTCACGGGTGTATGCACCGCCCTTCGCCTTATACGCCTGGTAATCCCCGTCGACACACTCCTCCATACGTTTCAGAAGAATGCCGTTTTTGTCTCGTGCAAATAGCGGATCCCAGTATCCGCCCCAGATCACTTTAATGACGTTCCAGCCAGCACCACGAAAGCTAGCCTCAAGCTCTTGAATAATCTTGCCATTGCCTCGTACTGGACCGTCGAGACGCTGCAGATTGCAATTGATAACGAACACCAGGTTATCCAGACGCTCACGACCCGCCAGGGAAATAGCGCCTAACGCCTCCGGTTCATCCATTTCACCGTCACCACAGAAAGCCCATACCTTCCGTTCATCGGTATTGAGCATGCCCCGGTCGTGCAAGTAGCGCATAAAACGTGCTTGATAGATGGCCATCAAAGGACCGAGGCCCATGGAAACAGTTGGGAATTGCCAGAAACCGGGCATTAACCAGGGATGTGGATAGGAAGAAAGACCACGACCATCGACTTCCTGGCGGAAGCTGTAGAGTTGTTCCTCACTGAGTCGCCCTTCAAGATACGCCCTGGCGTATATTCCAGGTGCACAGTGACCTTGAAAAAAGATCAGATCACCATCGCGCTCCTTGTTCGGTGCACGAAAAAAATGGTTGAACCCGACATCAAAAAGTGTGGCGCTGGAAGCGAAGCTGGAAATATGGCCACCCAGTTCTGTAGAAATTCTATTGGCCTGTACCACCATGGCCATAGCATTCCATCGGATAAACGACCTGACGCGACGTTCCATGGCTCTATCTCCAGGAAAACGCTGCTGTTTGGTCACCGGTATCGTATTGATATAAGCGGTGTTTGCACTAAAAGGCAGATAGGCACCGGATCGGCGAGCCTTGTCAACCAGACGTTCGATCAGAAAGTGGGCGCGATCCACACCTTCATTTTCGAGCACGGCTTCCAAAGCATCCAGCCACTCCTGTGTCTCTTGCGGGTCGATATCAGGTCTGGTCGGCATGATGATTCTCTAGCTGTTCAGTTGGCATACAAATACCTCTCTCATAACCCTGGAGGAAACGACTCCTCAGATCCGGTAAAAGAGGAACTATTTTTAATGCCAATAGTTTGGATTGATGGGCGTAATATACAGCAAGATGTTTTTCATTTCAGCGTTATTGGAGATTATTTCTCTTAACTTAATACCCTGTTTTTGCTATTGATTAATTGGAATCCCAAACAATTTCCAATCACTCTGACAATTGACACATCCACTCCCAAAAACGACAAAAGGCGCATCCGGATCACTCCGGATGCGCCTTTATTTAAGTCGCCGTATAACGAATCGCCTAGATATCTTTACGTGACTCAAAAACCGGCATTTCGAAAGGTCTACGCTCCATGGCCACCTTACGACGCTCTTCCATCTGCTTCATCACCTCAGCACGACGTGTCTCCATCTCCTTTACCATCTGTTCGTGACGAACATTGGACTCTTCCATACGCTTTGCCATAGCTTCAGGCATTTCTGGTCTGGCAGGTGCATTATGGGCAAAACGTGACTGCATCTGTGTGTGCCGAGCTTCCATCTGCTCCTGCATTGCCTTCATCTCTGCCTCCATAGCAGCACGAGGATCGGCATTGTATTGTTCAGCATATTCGCGTTGAGCTGCGACGGCCTGTTCGAATGCCTTTTGCTGTTGCTCTGCGAATGCCTTCTGCTGCTCAGCAAATGCTTTTTGCTGTTCTTCCATAGCAGCCTTCTGCTCTTCTGTCAGTACAGGTGCTGCATAGGGCGCATAACCATAATAAGGCGCATCATAGCCGTAACCACGACCATAACCATTGCCACGACCGTAACCGTTGCCATGGGCACGCATGTTGAAAGAGAAGTCGAAATCACCAGCACCGAAACCGTCACCGAAAAAATCGTCGCCCCAATTATTGCCCCACCATGCATTTGCAGTGGCGGATGTGGCTGCCATAGCGATTGCCGCAGCAATGATAGAAATCTTTTTCATTTTAAGTACCCGAAAAATCTGTATTGTGAAAACCACGCTTGTCTGATTTGCACATCCTTGTGCAGATAATCCCTGTTTTACTTCAGTCTTAGGCTACCTTACTTAGCAGGAGCAGCCGGTGCGGCAGGCGCTGCAGGCGGTGCTGGGTAACCATAAGGCGCACCGTAAGGCGCGCCATAGCCACCGTAAGGACCACCATAGCCATAACCATCGTAGCCACGGTAGTAGTTGTTACCGCGTCCATAACCGGAACCACGTGCGTTACCACTCATGCCAAAGCTGAAATCACCGGAGCCATCACCCCAGCCATCACCCCAACCGTCATTGCCCCAACCACGGTTTCCGTAGCCAGGACCACCCCACCATGCAGAAGCAGAAGCGGAAGCAACGATCAGAGCAGCAGCTGCAGTAGCTTGAACGATCTTTTTCATTATTCACTCTCCTCGAGTATAGAATGTATTCGTAATAATGTTTGAGAAAGCAGGTACTACGTAGCTTTCGAGATATAGAATATTAGAAATTACTTAAATTAACAAATTGCAATTTCCAATTGTAAAAAAACTTTAAATAGGGATTATCTAAAAGTACCCTTTAACCTCTTTCTCCTGATTGATTTGGCTAGCCATGCAAATAACACTTATCCAACCAGACGATTGGCACCTGCATCTGCGCGATGATGATGCGATGGCCTCAGTTGTAGCCCATTCTGCTGAACGCTTTGCCCGCGCCATCGTGATGCCGAATCTCAGACCCCCGATTACAACTACCCAGATGGCATCGGCGTATCGAGAGCGTATTCTCAATGCCCTGCCTGAAAGCACCACCTTTACACCGCTGATGACACTGTATATGACGGACCGTCTCAGCCATGATGAGATTGTGACAGCCAAACAGAGCGGCATCGTAAAGGGGGTAAAACTCTACCCTGCCGGAGCGACAACCAATTCCGATGCAGGCGTGACCGATATCCGAAAACTCTACCCGGTGCTTGAGACCATGCAGCGGGAGAAACTTCCCTTATTGATTCATGCTGAAGTCACCGACCCACAAGTGGATATCTTTGATCGCGAACAGGTCTTTATCGATCGGCACCTCATACCTTTGAAGCGGGATTTTCCAGATCTACCCATGGTCTTTGAACATATCACCACTAAGCAGGCAGTCGATTTCGTTAGAGCATGCGAAGGCAGGTTAGGCGCCACGATTACAGTTCAGCACCTGTTGTATAACCGAAACGCCATGTTGCAAGGTGGCATACGTCCCCACTACTACTGTCTGCCCATCCTGAAACGTGAAACTCATCAGACAGCATTGATTGAGGCGGCAACCAGTGGCGAGCCCCATTTCTTTCTGGGCACTGATAGCGCCCCTCATCCACAGCATGCCAAAGAGTGCGCATGCGGATGTGCCGGTTGCTACACTGCACATGCTGCCATTGAACTCTACGCTAAGGTCTTTGAGCAGGCAGATGCACTGGACAAACTCGAAGGCTTTGCCAGCCTGTTTGGACCTGACTTTTATGATCTGCCAAGAAACTCGAAGACGATCACACTACGAAAAGTGGCTTGGCAACCACCCGAGAGTTATCAATTCGGACAAGATAAGGTCGTGCCACTAGGAAGTGGAGAGACGATAAGCTGGCAGCTGGTCAGATGAGCAATGCTATTCCTCTTTATCGAACAGCTCCTCATCCTCAAACAGAGACTCATCGAAAAGATCATCATCATCCATATGATTTGGACCGTCCTTGATCTGGGAATGTCGTTTCTGGAGGTAGAACTCCCTTTGAAAGGCATATCGATCGACAGCGGCTTCATCCAGGACATCCCCTGCTTCAAGCAAATCTGCTCGGAGATCGATGAATTTCAAGGCAGTCAACGAATAATAGATGTCCCGTGAAGGATAGCTGATTGGATTGATCAGTGTATCCCCTACCATGCCTATCAGATCTCGCAGTGTTTTTGGCCCCAGAAACGGTACCACCAGGTAGGGAGTATCTCCCATTCCCCAGTAACCGAGGGTCTGCCCCAAATCCTCTTTATAATTTGGGATACCCATATCAGAAGCCACATCGAATAATCCAAACAAACCTAGCGTTGTATTGATACAGACCCGGCCAATATCTGTCAGCGCATGGGTGGGTTTAAGCTGTAGCAGATTGTTCACAGCAGAAGGCACATCTGCCAGATTGTTAAAAAAATTGGTTACACCCAAATCCAGTACAGAGGGTGTGACAAAGCGATAACCTTTTGCTACAGGCCTACCGACCGCGACATCGAATTCCTGGTTGAATTGATCGATCCCGCGATTAATCGACTCAAGCGGATCAGATGCGTGCCTGTTTCGCACACTGGCGCAACCTGATAGAAACAACAGAAACAGGCTGACTGTGACAATCCTTTTACTCACGGTATTCAAGCTCATAGAGTGATCCAAACTCCATTTTCATGTATGGAACTATTCGGACCGACATCATATCAGCCAAGTTGCCAACAGGCGATATTAAAAAATGTTAAAAATACCCAGCTACAGGTGACTCTATTTACTGTACAAACTTAAAAGAGTCGTAAAAGCTTCTACCTTTCTTTATCCTTCAGCTGATGAGTACTATCAACTACAACAGTGCCATGGCACAACGCTTTCGCGGCTACCTTCCTGTCGTCGTCGATGTAGAGACCGGTGGATTCAATGCAACGCAGGATGCGCTCTTAGAGATTGCAGCCACTACCATTGGCATGGATGATCAGGGGATGCTGTATCCCGTTGAGACCCATGCCTTTCACCTCACTCCCTTCGAAGGCGCTAATATTGACCCTAAAGCGCTAGAATTCAATGGCATTGACCCTGACCATCCCTTCCGTGAAGCACGCCCGGAAGCAGAGGCATTGAATCTGCTCTTCACACCCATCCGCAAGGCTATTAAGGCAAGTGGGTGCAAAAGGGCAATTCTGGTTGGACACAATGCCTTCTTTGACCTGGGTTTCCTCAATGCTGCTGTTGAAAGGTGCGGTATAAAGCGCAACCCTTTCCATCCATTCAGTACCTTCGACACCGTCTCCTTGGCAGGCGCCGCATATGGCCAGACAGTACTTGCCAGAGCAGCACAATTTGCCGGCCTGGATTGGGACAGCACCCAGGCTCATTCAGCAATTTATGACACGGAACAGACAGCAAGGCTATTTTGTACCATCATCAACCGATGGCAACAGCTATCTCCGGATAGACCCTGGAAAAATAGAGAGGTCTAATGATTCTGCTTCAAAGTAAAAACGGGGCATGATGCCCCGCTTAGAATCACTGACTAGTTGTTCTGAATCACTATATTGGGAAATTTGGCAGCATAATCCTTGGCCTGAAGCGACAACTTAGCGGCAGTCTTTCGGGCAATTTCGCGATAGATCTGAGAAATACGAGCCTCAGGCTCGGCCACCACGGTCGGTTTGCCGCCATCAGTCTCTTCCCGGATACGAATATCGAGTGGCAGAGAGCCAAGCAGTTCCACGTTGTATTGGTTAGCCATGGAAGAGCCGCCGCCCTGCCCGAAGATATGTTCCTCGTGGCCGCAATTGGAACAGATATGGGTACTCATGTTTTCCACGATACCCAATACCGGCACTTCCACTTTTTCAAACATCTTTAAGCCTTTGCGTGCATCCAGCAGAGCGATGTCCTGTGGGGTTGTCACAATCACTGCACCTGAGACCGGTACCTTTTGCGCCAATGTCAGTTGTGTATCACCGGTACCCGGGGGCAGATCGACAACCAGATAGTCAAGATCAGACCAATTGGTATCGTTCAACAACTGCTCCAAGGCCTGGGTAACCATTGGACCACGCCAAATCATCGGCGTCTCTTCATCGATAAGAAAACCGATCGACATGGCTTGCATGCCATAACCTTCCATAGGCTCCAGTGTCTTACCATCTTTTGAATCGGGCTTGCCATTGATCCCCAGCATACGAGGTTGTGAAGGTCCATAGATATCCGCATCAAGCACGCCGACCTTCGCCCCCTCTTCTGCCAAGGCAAGCGCCAGGTTAACCGCAGTAGTGGATTTACCCACACCACCTTTACCTGAAGCGACAGCAATGATGTTCTTGATATTATCGATTGGTTTGAGGGCTTTCTGTACCGAGTGAGCAACGACCTTACTGCTGATTGCCACATCGACGGATTCCACGCCTGGCAATGCAGCAACCGCCGATTTCACGCCAGCCGTTATATCGTCAAAACAACCTTTAGCAGGAAATCCCAGCTCGACAGTGATATTGACCTTGTCACCCTCGATCTCAACTCCCTTTATTGCCTTGGCAGTTACCAAGTCCTTCTCAAGGTTAGGCTCTATATATCCCTTGATCGCATCATTTACGGAATCTTGCGTCAGTTCAGACATCGTCAGTTACTCCTGCTGCGGACAGTATGAAAGGGTCCGTCAAATTTGCTGAAAAATCATGGCGGAGGATTCTACACGAAAATCGCCTCGATATACCAAGTATTTTGCTGGGTTTTGTCGGGGACAGATTGATCTAATTGAGAATAGACTTCGAGTTTGATTTCTCAACACGCTATCCTTCCGGGTATTTATTAACCTGGCAATCCAATAGTTTGCGTTCGGCCGATGTGGACCTGTTAACAGGCTTTAGGCTCAAGAGCACTCAAGCCAGAGAGGTAGTGACCAATCAAATGTTCAGTGAGCTGTTGAACCGATTGTTGCCCTTCAGTGTGCAGATGCCGTGTGATCGCCAAAATCGCGATACCGTGCACTCCGCTCCACAGCGCCCTGGCAGCCAAAGTGATCTCTTCACTGGAGCGCTGAGTCGCCAGTAGCTGGAGCTGGCCTTCCACTAAAGCAAACAAAAGATTCACCTTCTCTTCATGAATTTCCAATGGCAAGCCTTCGCTTTGAGGTTGATGCTCAAAAACCATGCGCCAGCGATGGGCATGCCGGGTAGCATAATCGAGATATGCAGAACCCAATGCAAACAGACACTGCTGTGGAAGTTGGCAGTCTGAAAGAGATCCATTCAAAGCGATATAGAGTTGGTCGAGTGTCCTACCGTTTACCCGCTGCACCAGTTCATCGAGGTTCTTAAAGACAAAATAGAGGCTACCAACCGTATAGCCAATGGCTGACGCGACCTTTCGTGCAGAGAGGCCGGGATAGCCCTCAGCCTCGATAATGGCCTCTGCCGCCTCTAGGGCCATGCCCTCGATTTCCGATTTACTGTGTTCACCACGTCTTCCCATTTCAACTCCTAGTAAATAGCGGTCTAGTTACACTTCTGAACAGCTCATACGCCAACAAAGTCTGGCCAATATCACACCAATCCGTCATTCACACAGTGATGTCTCGCACAAGACTCATGTCTGAAACAATAATTTATTTGAACTTCGTTCAAATGTCTGCTAATTTAAAATAACAACGTTCAATTATACCGGTCAGTAACTGACTTTTTTTTGGCGTTATTATTAAACATCGTTTAATTGGAGATGGCTTATGGACAAATACTCAGTTTTTTCCCCCTATCAGATCGATCCTATGGCTCTTACTGTTGAGTCTGCCTGCAATGCAACTTTCTGCTGCCGGCCTCCTGACACCCAGCGATGATAGCCTGCCACCGTTACAGATTCGCGATCATCAGGTGGAGGTTGTCATTGAAGACGGTTATGCCGTGACTCAGGTCGAGCAA
>JAHXHU010000247.1 GCA_025656375.1 Candidatus Thiodiazotropha sp. (ex Ustalcina ferruginea)
CTATGTACATGAAGGCATGCATGTCACAGCCAATCGCGCTTATCTGGAACTGTTCGGTCTTGCCGGTGAGGACGAAATCGAAGGACTGCCGATGCTGCATATGATCGCCTCATCAGAACATAAAACCTTTAAAAAACTACTACGCAAACTGAGTGCTGACGCCGAGTATTCAACCGAGGTAAAGACCACTTGTTTACGTAATACTGGCTCAGAGTTCAATGCTGAACTCCATTTTACACCGGCCAGTATTGACGGTGAGCCCTGTACTCAAGTAATTATCCGCGACCAATCGATATCCAGAGAAGTTGAGGAAAAACTTCGGCTCCTCAGCACCCAAGACGTACAGACCGGCCTTTACACAACCGCCAATATTTTCTTGGACAACTGGATGAAGAGGCCAAGCACCACTTTGGCCAGGGTAATAACCCGCAAACCCTTTTTTACGTCACCCTGGATAACTTCACAGAGATACGTAGCAAAACAGGTATCAAAGCAAGTGATGCACTTGCGGGTGAATTACGAAAAATCGTATCCCAACAGGAGATACTTGCACGTTTTGGAGACCATACTTTTACCATTCTGTCACCCACGCAGGAGATGAAGGCAACAGAAAGCATTGCCAGCAATATCTGTAACAAAGTAGCCTCTCATGAGTATCAGGATAGTAACAGTGAAATGAGCCCCACCTGTAGTATTGGAGCGGTCTTCTCATCCGATGACGTGCTTAGCGGTCACGATTTCGTTACTCAAGCCTACCATGCATGTGAACAAGCACGCTCTCAGGGTGGAAATAACTTCCACATTACAGATACACAGTTACCGGAGGAGTCGGAAGCAACCGCCAGCGAAGCCAATCTCAGCAACCTGATTCGATATGCATTCGAAAACGATCGATTCCAACTGGCATTTCAACCGATGGTAAGCCTGCATGGAGACACAAGGGAAAACTATGCAATAACCATCCGTCTGCTTGACGAAAGCCAGGAAGAGATTCAACCTGATCATTTCCTGAGTCAGGTCAAAACAATGGGCAGAATGCCTGAACTGGATCGCTGGATCATACGACATGCCATTGAAGAACTTGCAAAGCAGCGAAAGCAAGGTAAGAAAATCAACTTCTTTGTCAATATTTCTGGTGCCAGCCTGGATGATGATACTTTATTGCTTTTTATCTGTGACTGCCTAAGGGATTTCGAGGCAAAAGGATCCTGGGTAATTTTCCAATTTGATGACAGTGAGGCTCGCACCCATCTGCATCAGTTACAAAAGCTGACGGAAGGACTAAAGAAGATCAAGTGCAAGACCTGTATTGACCATTTTGGCTTGGCTAAAAAACCACAAGCCATTCTTGGCAGTTTTCCGATAGATTTTATTCAATTTCATAGTTCGTTTCTCTCTGACCTATTTGAGAACCAGGATAAACAGGATGGTCTCAACCACCTCAACGAATTGATTCAGGACCAAAACATCAAGACCATTTCCTGTGGTGTGGAGGATGCCAGCAGCCTAGCAGCGATCCTGTGGTCTATCGGTGTCAACTATATTCGTGGTTACTTCATTCAAGAACCATCTTCATCCATCGACTACGATTTCCATACAGAATAGCCATTGCCCAAGCATCCACGATCCAGGCATGGGTGCAATCTGATGAGATGGGCGCGGGAAAAATCCAGTATTTGATTCAGCATTTCATTACCTTACGTCAGATAGCAGCGGTCAACTGCGGAATCTAGGTTAAAGAAACAGAGGCTCTTCCCCTGATCACATGGACCCTACAATGAGAATAAAAAAGCTGCCAATCACCGCCAAGGATTGCTAATGACTCAAACCTTCGGATTGATAGAATGATACTTGTGTATTAGCGGGGAAGAGCCGAAAGCGATATCTTGGCCAGGCCTATGGTGTTCTACGATCACCAGGGCATAAAAGAATTCCAATAAGTCATCGGGCGAGAGGCATCATGAATATTGTGGTTCATTGACTGCATATCACGTTGAATGCCATAGGTTGCATGGGTCATGGTCTTCATTGACGCTTCCATGGAATCCATACTTGTAAGCATGGGTTCCAGGGTTCTGACATCATTCGCCATTGACTCAACACTGACCGACATCGTACGGACATTGGCCGAAAGCTGGCCGACACTGTCTGTCATGGTCATCAGGTTACTTGACATGACATTCATATTGGAATCAACACTCAATGCCAGAAAATGGATATCCTTGGCAAGACTGAAAATCAGATAGAATCCGTAAGCTGCAAGTAAAATAAAGGCGAACAACGAAGGATAGACAATCAGCTCCCAGCGTCTGGCGCTGCTCTCGAACGCCATCGACAGGCGATCCATCGAGTATTGATTTTCTCTGTTATCATTATCAGTCACCCCCTCTTCAGACTGGTCATTTGGGGGGTTATGGTCGTTTTTATCTATCATGTTTTTTCAGAACCAACATCAACTGCCTCTATCCAATTACAGAAAATAGTAGCATATCAAGCTTTTATCACAATCAATACCTGCTTATTTGCTGATGGTACTTATACCCTTCAACAATAAAGTCGGTATAAAAAAACCGGGCAACTGCCCGGCATTTTTATTTAATAATACTGATAGTTACATATTATTAGCCGGCCTTCCATCCATCGCTAAAACTCACCCGTTGCACCACGATTCATGATATCCAGGATATACTCTTTGACTTTTATTGCCTCTTCCTTCAGCTTGGGAGGAAGCGGCTCTCCACCATAGATCATCATGTCCATATTCAGTGTCATTAACCAAAGTTTTCCCTGTTTATCCTCAATCAACGTGATTCTGCAAGGTAGATAGGCTGAATAGGCATCTGAGTAATCCAGCATCTGAGCAGCAGTCAGTGAATTACAGAAAAGATAGATCTTTACGAAACGATAGTCAGACCCCTTTTTTGCTGTAATATCGAGCGAAAGCGGTAACTCACCTACATTCGACATGTTGTGCTCATTAGCAACAAACTTCATGGTCTCTTCGACTTCTTCAGTGGTTAAGTCTTCAGCTACCGGAATCTTCAAAATGCTAGCCTCAGCAGCACTCTTATTGGCAACCAAAGATTGTGCAAACTCAAGAAAAACCGGACCTGCCCCTGGGTCAAAGTCCTTAATTTCCTGGTGATATTTTGAGTATATGGCTGCCGCTCCAATCACTACCAGCAACCCAATCAGGGCAAAAAGGTTTTTTATCATCCCCATCTCTCTCTCCAACGAACAACACTATCAATTAACTTTCCAGGTCACCTTGCGAGGTGTCCTATACATGTGCTTGGATCCAATTACTCACTGAGCTATGTAGTTTGGATACAACGCAGCCGTCAGCGCATAAAACTCTTTACTGCCTTTTCCTCTCGGATCCAACTCGTAGACAGCCAAACCTTCACTGAAGGATCGACGAAATACAGTTCTTTGACAGAGACGGTGCTTGATAAAGCGAACGTCTGGTAGCGAAACCAAAGCGGCGGCAGCTTCATCCGATTCCCGAATTGCATGATGGGTATCAGCACGATTGATGAATGCCAGCAGGTCTGGACGATCACCATCCACAGCTTCGTCAAGAAAGTTGATAAATCGTTGAGTCGACCAGATATCGGCCTGCGAAGGGGGTACCGGTATCACAACCCGGTCGGCAAGCGCTAATGCCAATTTCATCGATTCGATATCCGAAGTTCCCACATCGATCAGAACTTCATCGTAACCCGCAAGCTTCTTCCGGGACAGTGCCGAGGCTGTTTTAATATTGAGAAACGGCTCATACCCCTCTTCGGTCCGAACTTCAGAAACATCACTCAAGGTTGCCTGAGGATCTGCATCAATGACCAGTACTTCAGCCTCCGCCATCTCCAACCAGACAGCCAGATTGAAGGTCACTGTACTTTTACCTGACCCTCCTTTCAGACTACCGATTACCGTTATCATACACTCCCCTTTATTATGTTTTGGGGTGAAGCTAGTACTACTTCATTTCAGATGGAAGGAGTACATTTTTCTGTTGTTTTAGCCCCGCAATAGCCCTTAATCCACCGGTACATATTGAGAAACACGAGGCCACTCCTGCCGCTCAGTTAATTTGTACCATGCTCCATCTCCGTCTGAATGACCATCATACCAATCCACTCCATAGCGACTCGGCAATGTAGGTCGTTGTGTTGCCACACCCGGCATGGGATAAGGTGCGTTGATTCGTGGCGGCCAGACGTTGTCCATCCCAACTGGATATCGCCATCTATTGTCCATAACCGGATATCCCGGAGGGGCTGGATAAAAATTCTGTACAAACCGGTTGCGTTGGCCAGGATGATGATACCTAACCAACCCGGACGGGTTCAGGGGTCGAAATCTTGGTCTGTTAAACCCTGTTCTGCCTGTATAGCGGGAAACTGGGGTTGTCCCTGGAACAGGGTATCCGACGTTTGGCATCAAGGGTGCAGCGTACTGCGGCCAAACCTGTGCATAGCTGTTGCCATAGACATATCGCCTGCTGGGCAGATCCTGTTCTACATGGCGAGGTCGATAACCAGTCCTTCCATAGATCGCCGGATCACCGGGAGAGTAGCCATATGCGGGCAGGTTCTGTTGAGCTAGTGGCTGCATTCTCTGTTGTGCCAGCGGCGGCTTCTGTTTTACGACTTGCAGTGGCCGATAAACATAGTGGTTGGGAATCTGGAGTTGAGCAGGTCGATAGGTCCATTTCAGCGAGTTGTCCATCTGTTGATGAACATTTTGCGTTCTGAATTTAAAGCCGTTGGTTGTTGTATAGCCTTGATAACCTGGTGCACGATTTTGTGCAGGGGTTCGCCAATAGGTGGGCTCAGGAGAAACAATATTTTGTGGCTGTTGAAATTGTGGGTAAAGCGCATATCTCCGCATTGGAGAATTACCCCCCCAGGCATTCTGTGGCTTGCTAGCGGTATGCCGCCACGAATACATTGTCCCGCGGTGACGATAGCTGCTATCCCCTTGCCAAGGACGGAATCGATAAGACGATTTGACGTTGTAGGGGTGATTACCACCCTTCTGCCAAGCCACTTGTCGAGCAGCATAGTGCCGCGAGTCTGAAAAGGAGTATGGCATTGTCGGTACAACACCCTGACCTGGCATGGGTTTCCATTGGCTATTGGCATAGTACTGAGGTGCGGCTTCAGCTGAAGCAGTTGCCAACGGCAGGAGTGTCAAGGAAAAGATCCCAGAAGCCAATAGAGCAAATAGCTTATATCTCATCAGATTTAACTGTTACCTCTGTTCACATATTGTTGTGTAGCCAATTATCAACCCTATTTGCCTGCCGGGTTGATAAACACCAGTTTAGCGGCAAACAAGCTGCTACAAAACCATCTTTGCACTGTTTTTGTTGGGTGATCCGAGAATGGTAGCAATCAGTTCTGGCGCCATCACCTAATCCTGGCGAAATATAGGCGCTGGATAGGTCCCGGTGAAGGCTGGATCATAGGGGAATGTGTGATCTTCCCGTCTACCACTCCCTCGTCCCTTCTTATCCAGTCGTTTATCTGGCCGAAACCTAAATCCTTCTCTATTGTTGGCATCGGTATAGGCACCATAGGGATTCAGCGGCGCTTTCTCGCTTCTGTTTTTCTCAACCCGGTTGGGTGACTGCCTGTTCTCTTGGTTCCTGCGTTTGACGCGCAACTGCTCACTTGGGGTAAGGGTACGAAAACGAAACCCCTCCTTGTGAGGCGTAATGTTATGCCGCTCTTGTACGGGACGATAGACGCCACGCGGCAATCCTGAAGGTGTATCAGCATAGTCAGTGACAGACGAAAAGTAGCCTGGTTCATCCTTACCCTGACCCTGAAAAGCTTGATCAGTCAGACCGGAGTATTCCATATCGCCATTCAACGGACGCCAACGATACTGATCCTCAGGGTAACTACTGTTTTGCTGCAAGCTACGGAATTGAAAATCGGCATGGGGTTGCTGTGCCAGGACCTCATCAAGGCTACCTAGGCAGAGTAGACAAACTAACCATAGCAATGCATCAATACGCAAACCAACAACTCCAAATGCCTAGGTGATTATAGACCATGCAGGCATAGGCAGGGTCTAGTATGCCATCAAGGTAATATTGATGGCGTACTAAAGAGTAAAGAGCCTACTACTTGAGTCGTATTCCCCTTCTTACCGCCTTTTTGCGAATCGAAAAATTCGTCACATTGAAAGCACGCTTCGTGGTGGGCTTAGTTGACGATGCTTTCTCAGGTGTGCCGTTTCCCTTACTCTTAGCGGCGGCAGCCTTCTTTTTCACTACCTGCTTCTTTAATGTCGATGGCCGTTTGCGTTGCTTAGCAGCACTACCGGGTGACGATTTCTCAGTCGAGACTGCCTGCTTCTTTACTTCCTTAGTAGGTTTACCCGCTCTCGTCTCAACTACTTCACTCGCCTCAGTCAGCTGTGATTTTGATTGCTTGGTTGGTGTTGCTAAATCGCTTTGAGCTTTTCTCGCAACCGCCTTAGCTGCCGGTGGAGTGAGTACAGTTTTCTGTTCAGGCTCGGCGTCTGTTTTTGCTTCACGCTTAATCACAGGTGATGCTGTTGCTCGTTGTCTAACCGGGGCAGCAGCAATCGATTCTTTATCTTCATCCACAGAAGCGTTTCCATCTGGAACGCCCCCCCCGCTATTCGAACCGCTCGAAGAGCCACCTCCCCCTGTAGCTGTACCTTTAGCATCAATCTGTTGCTGCGATTTACCTCTGCGAAAGAGCCCTTTAACTAGCTGTCCAATCAGCAGAAAAATTCCCCTGATCAAGTAAAACAATATGCTTACAACAGCAATAAACTTAGCCCATATCACGATTGGCAACGAATCCTTTGCCTCATGCTTGGTCTCAACTGCAGTATGGGTTTCTGCGGCTACCGGCGGCGGTGCCATGGGGGGTTCCACCTCCTGCGCCACGCTGCTTCCTTCTGGTGCGGCCGCTGTTGCAACCTCAATGATATCCTTACTGGCAGCAATACAACCCAGTGGGATCACAATCAGCGTCAATACGGTTGAAACCAAAACACCGGAGGCAAGGGAGATTGCCATCCCCTGAAAGATAGGGTCAAAAAAGATCACAGAGGAACCGCAGACCAGGGCAAAGGCGGTGATCATGATCGGACGGGTACGTGTTGTACATGCCATTATGACAGCATCGACAACGGATGTTCCCTGCTGCACCTGATGGATAGAGAAATCGACCAGCAGGATTGAATTTCGTACGATGATGCCTGCTAATGCAATCCAACCAATCATCGAGGTTGCAGTAAACTCGCCACCCCAACCCGCTTGGAAAAAGATAAAATGAGCAGGAATGATACCCAACAGGGTCAAAGGTATGGGCGCCATGATCAGCGCCGGGATGCGAAAGTTACCGAATTCCCAGACAACCAGGATATAGATCAGCACCAGCGCGACAGCAAAAGCGGCACCCATATCACGGAAGGTTTCGTAGGTCACCGTCCACTCGCCAGCCCACTCAATAGCTGATTTTGAATCATTCTTTGGCGCACCCAGCCACTCTGTTCCGATTGCTACGTCATCAGGTGCTTTATACCCACTCTCTGCAAGCAGGTCCTGCACCTGCATCATGCCATAGACAGGCGCTGCCAGTTTACCCCCCACTTCAGCCACCACATACTCTACATCCCGCAGATCCTTATGGTAGATAATCGGATCTTCCAAAACCTCTTCAAAACGACCCAGCTCCCTCAACGGTATAGTAACGCCACTGCTTGACTGAATTGGCAGATCCCCCAGGCGGGTGACTTCAGAACGCTCGGCAAGTGGCACCTGCATCGTGATGTTAATCGGTTCGTGGCCTGCCCGTTGCTTAACATCCCCCAGAGGCGAACCGCCAAGGGCCATACCCAGGTTACGGTTGATAGTATCTACTGAGATGCCTCGACGGACCGATTTCTCCGTATCTACTGTAAAGCGCCAATATTGGTATGGGTCGCGCATGTAGTTATCCACATCGCGTAGACTCTCTGTCTGCTTGAAAATATTTGTCAGGTCATCCGCCAACCGGCGCCTGACCTCTGAACTGGGTCCATGCACCTCTGCTACAACAGACTGCAGCACGGGTGGACCTGGGGGCATCTCCACGACCGCCAGCTTGGCACCCGTACCCTCGGTAATCTTGCCCAATACTGCCCTGGTCTCTACTGCAATCTCGTGACTGGTGCGATCCCGTTCCGTCTTATCCAACAACTGCACCTGGACCTCCGCATGCCAGGGGTCTGAGCGAAGATAGTAGTGTCTGACCATGCCGTTGAAATCAAAGGGTCGTGCGGTACCGGCATAGACCTGTACAGCGGTGACTTCAGGCATCACCCGGATTTTCTCAGCCATTTTATGGGCCAGGTTGGCCGTCACCGGCAAAGCGGTGCCCTCGGGCATATCCAGTACCACCGCAAACTCCGGCTTGTTGTCCAGCGGTAACATCTTCACCGCCACCCACTTGAAATAGAAAAATGAGCAGGTGACTAGGAAGGTGCCCCACATGACCAGCTTGAACAGCCGCGCTTTACGGGGCGACTCGATCATGGGTATGAGGATGCGCTTAAACAGGCCTTCGAGCCAATTCGCCTCCTTGTGCTCGCGTTCACCGGCAACTTCCAGATAGCGCATGGAGGGTCGCAGCCAATGGGAAACGGTCAGGTAGGGAGTGAAAACAAAGGCAGCGAACAGGGAGATCAGCATCGCCACAGATCCCAACGCGGGTATGGGCTCCATATAGGGGCCCATCATGCCGGTTACAAACCCCATCGGCAACAGGGCGGCAATCACGGTAAATGTCGCCAGTATGGTGGGGTTACCCACCTCTCTGACAGCATCTACAGCGGTGGCAACATCGGTGGAATTCTCTTCCAGCCAACGCCGATAGATATTCTCAACGACAACAATAGCGTCATCAACCAAAATACCGATCGAGAAGATCAGCGCAAACAGGCTGACCCGGTCTATGGTGTAACCCATCACCCAGGCACTGAAGATGGTCATCAGCAATACCACCGGGATGACCAGTACCACCACGATAGCCGGACGGAAAGCACGAAACGCCGCCAGCACTAACAGAAAGACGAAGCCGGTGGCGACGAACAATTTGAAGATCAGCTCACTGACCTTATCGTTGGCGGTTTTGCCATAGTTACGGGTCACACTGACTTCGACATTGTCCGGTATCTGCGATCCTTTGATGTGTTCGATCCGCTCCTTGATGGAATCTGCGACGGAGACACCGTTTGAACCCTCTTTTTTGGCAATCGCCAGCGTCACGGCGGGAACACCGTCCGCCTTGATCTCCAGATCGCTGGCCGCCCCTGTATAGTAGCCCACTAGTTGCTTGGCATCCTCCGGCCCCTGTTTCACACGGGCAACATCGTGCATATAGACCTTAACGTCATTATGGGTACCCACCACCAGACGGTTGATATCTTCCACCGATGTCAAAAAGGCGCCGGAGACCAGACGTTTATGTGTACTTCCCGCCTCCACGCTACCTGCCCACTGTTCGCTGTTTGATTCCTGTATCCGACTAGCAACCTGATCCAGACTGATACCGAAGCCGGCCAATCGTTCAGGAAAGACCTCTATGGTGACCTGCTCACGACGTCCCCCCACAACAAAACCGTTACCGGTATCCGGCAACTCTTTGAGCGATTGCAGCACATCGTGGGCCAACATGCGCAACTGACCATCATCCACGTCAGGCACCCCATCTCTATCCACATCCTTAGACCAGAGCGTCAGCGTCACAACGGGTACATCATCGATCCCTTTTGGCTTGACCAGTGGCGGCATGACACCTGGTGGGATTAGGTCCATGTTGGAATCTATCTTATCGTTCACCTTGACCGTTGATGGCCCCATCTCCTCGCCAACTTCGAATTCGATAGTGACAACACCGCCGCCCCGTTGCGACGCGGAGTAGACATGCTTCACGTCGGGAATCTCCGACATGATGCGCTCCAGAGGCTCAATGGCCAGTGCGGAGACCTGATCCGCTGCCGCACCGGGATATTGGACGAAAATATCCACCATCGGCACCGATATCTGGGGATCTTCCTGGCGTGGTGTAATGATCAGTCCCAGCAGACCCATCAGCATCATCGCCAGAAAAAATAGCGGAGAGAGGGGGGACTGGATAAAAAATCTTGCGGTTCTTCCCGCAATACCCAGATGGGCCTCGTAATTAGGGTCTATAGAGTGGAGCTGATCGAGTTTATCGTCGTTCTGGCTCATATTTAATCTCGAAGCATTGAAATCAAGCAGGTCCTACAAAAGGCACTGACCCGTAAATATTTTTTGGTATCGTTTGAAAGTTATATCGTCCGTGGTAAAGCTTGCTTATGGAGCGCATTTCCCTCGTAACTGCTAGCGCTGAGGAGATGTCCAGCCTGCACTGATACCCAACGGGGGATTGCGTAATACCCGCTCACCCGCTTGCAGCCCAGACAACACAGTACTGTAATCTCCCGGCAACTTCTCACCCACACGAATTAACCTGAGCATCGCCTTGTTATCATCACCCTCAACATAGACGCCGGGAAGACTGCCATTGTAGCGAATTGCACTGTTTGGAATAATCGGATTGGATCTGGCTGGGGCATTGAAATCAGGCACTAACACCTTCGCATACATACCTGGAGCAGATACCCCCTGAGGTAGATCAAATTTGATGGTAACAGTATGCCTTTGAGCGTCAGCCATAGGGAAGATCTGGGCCACACGAACAGGCACTTCTCGATCACCAACATCCAGTTCAGCACGCAGCATCATACCCTCATTCAAACCGGGACGAAGTCGACCTGGCACATCAACAACGATCTGAAGATATTCCACATCGGCATATTTCAACAGTGGCTGCCCTGGTTGGACAGTGTCCCCTACTTCGACGAATTTCTTCATGATCACGCCATCGAATGGAGAGAGGCTCTTGGCATCTCGCATCTTGGCGTCAATGGCACGAATCTCAGCCTGAACTCGGTAGATGGTATTCTGCGCCTGTTGAATATTGGTACGCGAGGAGTAGATATCCGCACTCCGCTCAGCACCTTGGTCCCGATCACCGAAGGCATCCTCCATGGGACGGGTGAACATCTGATCAAAGAGATTGGGAACACCCATGCCACCCATCGATGATTTTGACTTTGGGGACCAGAGTTCTCGATTGTACTGCACCCCCGCATTGCGTAATTGGGCATCCGCATTCGCCAGTTGCGCCAATGCTGCCTGGCGCTTGGCCATTAACTCGCTATCATCAAGCTCAACCAGACGATCACTTTCCTTGAAAATGTCACCCTCTATGCCGGCCAGAAAATTAACCCTGCCGGGAAGCTGCGCGGAGAGTGTAACTTCCTTGTAGGGGACGACCGTACCGCCAAGAGAAACATTAGGAACAGCCTGTGTTTGCTGTACCACAAAGTACTTGTCTTCAGCCATATAGGGCTGCGCCAGCAGTCCGTTTGTTACTATGGTAAAAGCTAAACCGGTAACCAGTACCTTTGCCTTGAATCTAAAACCCATAATATTTCACTACTACCCAGTGTTGATTCTTTCAGATAAGGGCTATCCTGCCTCGCAATTTCGTCAGACACGCCCCATCACTGCGAAACTCTTGATAAAAGGACTCGCCATGCGCGGATCTTTGATCATGGAGGAGTAGTCACCGACCACAAACCTCATCTTTCGAGACGTGAATGCCATACCAAGCCCCATCATTCCTGGTGGCTTGGAAATCCATTTGCGCCACTGATCCTCTGACGCACGAATATCCCAGTTCATTGTCTGGCCACTAAAGGCCTCCCCACTCACAGCCTTGCCATTTTCGATGGTGAGTACCCCCTTTGGTGTATCATCACCATCATAGCCGTAGCCGATCACACTATTGAAGCCGATTTGGGACAGGGCGTCAGCCAACTCCGGTTCTGCGTTCCAATGAGTTACAAATTCATTCATCCAGGCCTCGGAAAACAGTTCTGCCATCTCAATCTCCTAAATAATTTCTTTAGATTTGTTTTTTTATGTTGCGGGTGAAATTTAACCCCGTTTGTGAACCTGTCAGTATCTATGAAGGCGAGTACCAATGCAACCGAGAAATTTGCTCAGAAATCCCTAAAAATCATGTATTTAAGAATATCATCAAGTTATTGTATTATGTTTTAAATCAGTCACATAACTGACTCTTGACCCCTCTATTTTTAACTAAAAAAACCAGTCTATCGGAGCGCATTTTTTCTTACTTTCGAAATTTGAGCTTATTTTACAACGCAGAGCATATTACAGAGAGGTCGTACCTGAAAAAAATATGCACACATTCCAGGCAACCATTAAGATAACCTCAAGAACATCTGAATCAGTGGGTTCAGGTAACAACCAGACAATAAAACAACCCGCTACTAGAGGAGTGAGACAACCATGCATCCAGCCGGAAAGGTCATCGAAGCACGCCTTCAACACCTAGAAACCCATCTGGAACAGGAAAACCCGATACTTCTCAGTACTGTTCAAAGTTTTCGCATACTCGACACAGTCGCTTTCCGGCTCGGGCTTTTAGAGGGAGACAACTCATTTGCCACACAGATACCCTGGTGGCCATTGATCTCCATCCTGGGCACCTTCTCTGCAGGCAAGTCAACATTTATCAACCATTACATCGACGCCACACTGCAGCGTTCAGGCAATCAGGCGGTCGACGACAAATTCACGGTCATCTGCTACAGCAAAGAGGCCTCTGCTCATGCCCTCCCGGGTGTAGCCCTAGACTCTGATCCCCGCTTCCCTTTCTACCAGATGTCGGATGAAATCGATAAGGTGGCCCAGGGGGAAGGTGATCGCATCGACGCCTATTTGCAGCTCAAGACATGCCCGAGCGAAAAACTGCGCGGCAAAATATTGATCGACTCCCCCGGCTTTGATGCAGATGCGCAGCGTACCTCCACATTGCGAATCACCGATCATATTATCGACCTGTCGGACCTAGTGTTGGTATTTTTCGATG
This sequence comes from Candidatus Thiodiazotropha sp. (ex Ustalcina ferruginea), assembly GCA_025656375.1. Classification (GTDB taxonomy): domain Bacteria; phylum Pseudomonadota; class Gammaproteobacteria; order Chromatiales; family Chromatiaceae; genus Thiodiazotropha. Next base: position 13,023 of record JAHXHU010000247.1, read on the forward strand.
CACGCCATCCTGAACCCGGCACCATGCAAGATACCCTGAGTCATCTTATCGAGCGCACCATTCATCGTAATGATACGGGTAAGTTCCTCTACATCCTGAATCAGATCGACACCACCGCCAGAGAGAATAATCCAGAAGATGTCATCGCAGCCTGGCAACGCGCCTTGGGTGAGAAGGGTCTGACCGCAGGCAGGTTTTACGCCATCTATAACCCGTATGCTGCAGTGCCGATAGAAGATGAAGCCTTGCGTAACCGTTATGAGACAAAACGCGACATTGACCTGAAAGAGATACACAGCCGCATGGAAGAGGTTGAAATCGAGCGCGCCTACCGGATTGTCGGTGCTTTGGAAAAGACGGCTCGTGATATTGAGGAGCGCTGCATTCCCCTGGTCACTTCATCACTGCAACGCTGGAGGAAGCGTGTCCTGCTGGGCGATGCCGTGTTGATGGGCGGATTGCTGCTGGGACTGCTGATCTTCTCGGTCAATGCCGGCTATTGGCAAGGTTTCAGGTTTGCCCCTCCCTGGCTCGAATCCGGTGCCAACAGCCCACTGCCATGGGCGTTGCTGGGCCTTTTGATTATTGTCCTGGGAGCCATCCATTTCACTGTCAGGGCTGTCGCAACACGGAGTCTACTGGGTAACATCCGCAAACAGGCAGCCACTGCCGGTCTCAAAGGGAATCCAGTAGGGTCGTTTATTCGTAGTACCAAGCCTTGGCGTTCTGTTTTTAGGAAACGTCCCGCCGGCTGGGGACGTAAATCCCGCAAACAGCTACGGGAAGTATTGCAATCAACCGATACCTATATTCAGACCCTAAATGACCAGTTCACTAACCCATCCGGGAGTGAAAACCTGCTTGCCGCAGTGTCGTCACCACAACCGGTTGAACAGGGACCGAGCAAAGTGGATAAAAAAGAGAGGGGCTTCGATGCTAATCTTTGAGATAGCACTTTCGGCTATTTCGACCTTCACGCTTACAGTCGTACATCGCTCTGTCGGCCTGTGAATAGAGTTGGTCGAGTAACTCACTGACAGAGAACTCATGGTCATAGTCAGGAGTCAATGCAGTAATACCGATACTGGCCGTTAAATTCAGGCCGACTAAATCTCGGCCTGTTTCGAGGTGCGCCAGACGTTCCTGAATACGTTGCGCCATTAAATCTGCACCACCGGTGCCTGCTTCCGCAAGCATCACCACAAACTCCTCACCACCCACTCTGGCAACGAGATCACCACCCCGAGCTTCCTCTTCCAATACGCGGGCTATGGCGACCAGGACCTCGTCACCGACCACATGCCCCCATCGGTCATTAATGAGTTTAAAATAATCGATATCGATCAGTAGCATGCTACAGTTCTGATCGTGTCGAATTGCCCGTGACAACAGTGCTTCTGCCTCGCTAAAAAAATAACGTCGATTTTTCAGACCAGTCAACTCATCTATCATCGACAGCCGTTCATAACGCTGTCGTAGAGCATCCGCTTCTTGCAAGGCCTTGGTCAGTTCATGGGTACGTCGTTCGACCACATATTCCAGGTCATTCATTAACCTGTGGTTGTACACTATCTGCCCCAGACAACTGCAAAAGAGGCTCAAGGTGTGTTGTTGCCAGGGTTCAAAATACTCCGGTAGGGGATGTGAGGCATTCAGTACACCCAATACCTGATCACCCATCTTAATCGGGGCACTGATCAGGGAGCCTGGTAGCTCTCCCCCCGACTGGGTGTTCAACAAATATTCACGGCTCTGTGAGCAATCTCGGCAATACTGTAACTGGCCTGTTGCATAGGCGATACCGGCTATCCCCTCACCAGACTTGAACTGCATACTCTGACGAATATCTTTCACTCGACCCGCCCCGGTGATCCCTGCATGGGATTCACTCATGCTGACGCCAGCAACACAGCACAGGACATCTCCAGACAGAACAGTTTTCCACGTTCTGGTAACGCACCAATTCATCCAGTGCCTTGGTGATCAACTCCTCTTCACTGATACCGTCAAGACTGATTTGAGACAAGGCACGCAAGGCTGAAAGAGAATCGAGCAGACTAAAAAAACGCTCTCTCAAATCCATTGATGTCTGATTAAAGGAAAGATCCACCCGATACCTCAGTTACTTCTTGGCCAACAGTTTGGCAATGACACGAATCTCTTCTTCCTTACTGACAAATCGTGCCTTGATAGTTTCCAGCTTCTCTACTGACAATCCGCAACAATCCTTCAGCGCTGAGGGTCTTTCGGCGGACTCTGTGTCACGCACTAAACCGCGTCTTACCCATTCAGCCATACTTCCGACCAATATGATCTCCTTTTTATGTGCTGATATGCTATCTCCATCACCAGCCTGCGCGATGACCTGCACGATCATTTCCGGGAGATGCCAACGATGGGTCAACCAAGCACCTGCTTGGCGATGATCGATGCCTATAAGCTCCATTTCAAGGTGTAATCGGTCCTGAGAGAGTTGCTGTTTTGACAGCAACAACACCCTGGCATATTCCTCAGGAAATTCATGTACCAGAACCAGCACACCCATATCAAACAACAATCCTGCTAAATAGACACCATCCGAATTCAGTCGATGTTCGCTATCCACTGCAAGGCTGATCTGCCTGGATAGCATCGCAATCGATAGAGACTGGCTCCAATATGTCTTCGAATCAAAACTTCGGCAGCCAGACGACTCAAAAACACCGCTCACAGCAATGCTGAAAGCCAGACTTTTCACCATATTGAGTCCCAATACACGGATAATGGCATCTTCAATGGTCAGAACAGGATTTGTCTGACCAAAATAAGCTGACTTGGCAAGGCCGAGAATCCAGGGTCCTGACCGATGACATGAGCCAGGTCATCCAGAGAAAAGCTGTCATCACCCAACATGCCAAGCAAGCGGGTTGCTGTGGCCGAAACTGGCGGCAGATGTTGCAGCTTTAGAACTCTTTGTTTCGCTTGAATGGCTGAGTGCATTTTTTGTAGCTTTTGATTAAAGTGCCTTCCCTCTCAAGTTGTTAGCGGCGAAATCGGGTCAATCTTTAACCTGATTCCGACACCCAAAGTCAGTCAGAAATCAATGGGGCTTTAGTATCGCAATAGATTTAAGTGCGATAGGCTGTTAATGCTGAAATAGCGCTACTCTCACATCAAAAAGTCCAATTCACCGCATTAATTGTTCAAATTTATTTCGTGTATTTGATACACTAAGCAAAACCCTCTGTCATACACAGTTGTCATTTTTTATTCGCATCTTTTGTTTTCTACTATTCAAGTGAATCGGCACAACAGGCACTGCTACAGCCACCCTCACCCCGCGGTAACCGCAGACGTTGTGCTTTTCACAATTCAGGGTAGTGCATTATCCGTACTGCTAATCCAGCGCGGCAATTCACCCTACCGAGGTATGTGGGCATTGCCGGGGGGGTTTCTCGATATCGATGAGGACCTTGAGGCCTGTGCAAAGCGTGAACTGCAGGAGGAAACGGGTATAGAGGGTCTCTATCTGGAGCAACTTTACACCTTTGGGAATCCTCAACGTGATCCCCGGGAGCGGGTAATCAGTGTCACCTATTTTGCCTTGAGCCAATCTGACCACCTGATGCCTAAGGCCTCCAGTGACGCGACTCAGACCGCTTGGTTCCCGATCAGCCATTTGCCTGAACTCGCTTTCGATCATGCAACCATCATTCAACTGGCTTGGAAACGTCTTCTGTCAAAGCTGGGCTACTCCACCATCGCATTTAAAATGCTGCCAAAATACTTCACCCTAAGTCAGCTGCAAACGGTCTATGAAATCCTACTTAACGAAAACCTGGATAAGCGCAATTTTCGAAAAGGCATACTGGCCCGCAATATCATCAAAGAGACGGGGGAGTACTCCCGTAACGGCAGCCATCGACCCGCTAAAATCTACCAGGTCATCAATCCATCCCAGATTGAAATCATAAAAAGATAAATGAGAGCCTCATGAGCGTGCAAACACTGAATCTACCCAACATCATCATCCCCGAACACCCCCAATGGCCTGTTCTCTCTGACGAAGAGAAGCATCATATCAAGGGATGCATTGCTAAAAAACTGAAAGATCAGAACGCGGTGCTGGTAGCCCACTACTACACCGACGCAGACTTGCAGGCTCTTGCTGAGGAGAGCGGTGGTTGCGTGGCAGACTCTTTGGAGATGGCTCGTTTTGGGGCAGCTCAAGAGGCAGAAACCCTGGTCGTCTGTGGGGTTCGCTTTATGGGTGAGACCTCTAAAATCCTCAATCCGGAAAAGCGTGTCATCATGCCAGACCTTGCTGCGACTTGCTCTTTGGATGAGGGTTGCCCAGCCGATCTGTTCAGTGCCTTTTGCGACGACCATCCTGACCATACCGTGGTTGTCTATGCCAATACCAGCGCCGAGGTCAAAGCACGCTCGGATTGGGTGGTCACCTCCGGTATCGCTTTACCCATCGTCAAACATCTGGCTGAACAGGGCAAGAAAATCCTGTGGGGTCCTGACCGTCACCTCGGCAGTTATGTAGCGCGAGTCACCGGTTCAGAGATGCTCATGTGGCCTGGTTCATGTGTGGTCCATGAAGAGTTCAAGGCGGTAGCACTGGAGCGCATCCGGCGCTTACATCCAGAAGCAGCTGTTCTGGTACATCCGGAGTCACCGGAAAATGTGATTCAGCAAGCGGATGTCATCGGCTCAACCACTGCCTTGATTAGAGCGGTCTCGGATATGGACAACAAGGAGTTCATCGTTGCAACCGACGGTGGCATTTTCTACAAAATGCAACAGATGGCCCCGGACAAGGTACTCATTGAAGCACCCACGGCCGGCGAAGGCGCGACCTGCGTCAGCTGCGCACACTGCCCGTGGATGGGGATGAATGCACTACAGAATCTTGAGCAGGTACTGGATTCCGGTGAGAATGAGATAATGATTGACCCTGCAACCAGAGAGCAGGCTGTAATCCCGATCCAACGTATGCTCGATTTTGCCGCTCAGCATGAGATCGGGATGAAAGACAAAGGCAATGCTTAAGGCCCTAGGATCAACGGCACTTACTTAAGAGATTCGAGCATCGTTATTAGCAGTACGCCGTTGTCTCGTTTCCACGCTCGAGCGTGGAAACAAGAAATAAGGATATGCCTTGAGAAACCATTCGCGACAATTTGCGGTGATTGGCGTTATTTGCGGTTTTTACTCTTAGCGTAAAAGCTATTGGCCCGAAGATAGATTTACTGTGCTCTTTTTACCAAGGGGTAAAGGAGTTCATGAAATCCATTGGACGGCCCATCTGATTGATATCCCTGCTCATAAAGCCGGTATTCACAGTCATGGTACGCATTGCCTGATTCATATCAGCGACATTCCCCGTCATCAACCCTACATTCTTACTCATACCACCGATATCGAGCGTTAAAGCACCAATATTGCCATCCATTGCGGCAATATGCTGTTCCATACTGTCAACCCGTTGTACCATCACTGTAATCTGTTCAGTCATGATCTGAATATTCTGGGTTAACTGTCCCATGTGACTCGACATCGATTGCAAATTGATCTCCATGCGCGGATCCACCTGCTTTGTCAACTGATGCATATCCCGGGTAACATTATAAATCAGATAGAAACCGGACATCCCAAGCACCCCAACAACGACCAACATTGGGTAGATCATGCGTTCCCAACGGGACATGCTTTTATCAAAGTTCTTAAAGAAGTTGGTTAGGGTGATTTCGAGCTTGACCATCGCCTTCTGTTCAGGCGACAGATTCTTATACTCAGGGGAGAAGGTACGCGGATCTTTCTCAAACATAGATGTACTTCTGTCTCAATTTGATTGCCTTAGCCTCGAGACCTCCACCATGGAGGTAAAACAGACTACTGACTATTTTCCATGATATCTACACGATTATAGACCTCAGCATACCCTTTTCGGGAAAAATCTTCCTGTTGAATTGTCCAGCTGGGTGGGTAATCCCCCCAAAAAATAACGGGGTTCAAAAGTAGAATTTTCCAATTATGATTACGAAAAGGAGAATCTACAATGAAGAAGTCCCG
>JAHXHU010000412.1 GCA_025656375.1 Candidatus Thiodiazotropha sp. (ex Ustalcina ferruginea)
CTTCACCATTCCAAGTGAAACGCCCTGTGCGGAGCCGCATGCAGGGTGTTGTGGGGGCTGGGGGTTAGAGACCCCCGGCTACCCGATTGTCTTTCGATCTCCTTTATGAGTCTATTGAAATGCGCCAGTATTTGCTGTTTCTTTGCAGTGGCCAGATTGGTTGATGATCTGTTCAGTGTCGCTGGGCGTTCATGACGTAGATCGCGACAGGCTGAGAAGGCAGTACCTGGGCTACCCTTAAATTGCTGGATGACCTCAAAGCCCCGTGGGCATTTATTGCGTGAAACAAAGCAGGGTAAACGATTATTTTCACGATAGTCATTGCAGACGGTGACGGCCATCTGGCGATTGCTACGCCGATCAGTGTGAGGGTCTGCATAGCTGAAAAACACAACAAACAGACCCAGGCAGAAAAGAGCGATGTGCCAGCGGTGCATGGTCTGGTTCCTGGGATAACTAGCTTAGCTATATTGCCTCCACCCTGCCTTATTGGTAGAGGGTGGCATCACTACTCAGCATAGACGCTCTAGTTTTTTTTGCACCTTAAACCGCTGACAAGCTGCCAAAATAGTATGGGCTATACTCCAATGGCACTTACTTAAGAAGGAAAGCCGCAAATGGACGCTAATTACCGCAAATTTCCGCAATTGGCCTATACAAGGAAAACTCTTATTTGGCGTTAATTCGCGGTGATTAGCGTTTATTTGCGGCAGATTTTCTTGGTTGAGTTTCTGAGGCACGGCTAATGACGATGCTCGAATCTCTTAAGTAAGCGCCATTCGGCTATACTCCGCATGACTCAACTTGTCGGCAGCATTGAGTATTTCACTGGGTTTCTTTGTTCAGAGCTTACCTAGTTGTTTGCGCATCTCGGCAAATTGTTTGGCTTCATCCTTGACGACCTTCGGATATTGGGGATCCATGTTTTGCAGTGTCTTGCGGACTATGCGTGCGACTTGCCAGCGCATATAGGGTTTGTTGTCAGCCGGGATTGCGTACCAAGGCGCCCAGGGTTGGGAGCTTGCAGCCAGTGTCTGATGGTAGGCATGCATGTAGCTATCCCAGTGCTGTCGTTCCTCCACATCCTTGATGGAGAACTTCCAGTTCTTACTGACTTCGTCAAGACGTGATAGAAAGCGCCTGCGCTGTTCATCTTTACTGACATTTAACCAGAACTTCAGGACCACCGTGCCGTTATCGGCAAGGTGTTTCTCGTAGTGGCGTATCGAATCAAAACGGTGTTGCCAAAGCTGGTTAAGATCGGTGGGGATTGTAATGCGTTGTGCATTGAGAAAGTCGGGGTGGACCCGGACCACCAAGGTTTCTTCATAGTAGCTGCGGTTAAAAATGCCGATGCGTCCACGTTCTGGTAGTGCGCGTGTTGAGCGCCATAAAAAGTCGTGATCAAGCTCTTCCTTGGAGGGTTGTTTAAATGAAAAAACCTGGCAACCACTTGGATCGATGCCCGTCATGACTGCGCGGATAGTGCTGTCTTTCCCGGCGGCGTCCATGGCTTGAAAAATGATCAGTAGTGAGCGTCGGTCCTCAGCATAGAGTCTGCGCTGCAGCTCATCGAGTTGATCGATCTCTTTTGCCAGTGCCTTTTTACAGCCCTTTTTGTCAGGGGCATCGTCTGGTGGCTGGGTGGTGAACTGGTCGTTCTCCTGCTGGCCATCGAACGGGACGAGGTAGGGGCTTGATACAGGTAGAATCATGGTCATTTCCTTAGGGCCTGTTAACACTCATTGGATCACCGCTGCCAAGACCATTTTTTTAGTCCAGCAAGGCAGAAGGAGCGTCGTGTAGCCAGTCTACATATGCGACTGATAACGCAAAGTGCGCAGAGAAACACAATAAGCACTAAGCCAAAATGATCGATATCTTCTGCATTCTCTGCGCGCATTGCGTTGTCTGTTATCGGTGTTTCTGACCTAACACTAACTCAGCAATTCAGCCATGCGGCTACCCATCTCAGCGGGTGACCTGACTACCTTAGCGCCAGCGGCTTCCAGAGCCTCAAACTTGGCTTCTGCTGTTCCCTTGCCGCCGCTGATAATGGCACCTGCATGTCCCATACGCTTGCCGGGCGGTGCCGTGACACCCGCTATATAGGCTACAACGGGTTTGTTGATGTGGGCTTTGATATAGTCAGCCGCCTCCTCCTCTGCTGAGCCGCCGATTTCACCCACCATAATAATGCCATCAGTCTCTTCGTCAGATTCAAAAAGCTGTAGGCAATCGATAAAACTTGTGCCATTGATGGGGTCGCCGCCAAGGCCAACACAGGTACTTTGGCCGAGACCGGCGAGTGTTGTTTGGTGCACTGCCTCATAGGTAAGGGTACCAGAACGGGACATGACGCCAATTCGGCCGGGCTGATGGATAGCCCCGGGCATAATGCCTATTTTACAAGCGCCAGGAGTAATAATACCGGGGCAATTTGGGCCAATCAGACGGGCATTATAGGATTTCAGTGCCTCCTTAACCTTCAGCATGTCGAGAATCGGGATGCCTTCGGTGATACACGCAATAACCTTAATACCCGCATCCGCTGCTTCAATGATGGCATCTGCCGCAAAGGGTGGCGGTACATAGATCATGCTAGCATCGGCACCCGTGGTGGCCACGGCATCATGAACTGTGTCAAAGACAGGCTTCTCCAGGTGAGATTGTCCGCCTTTGCCTGGGGTGACACCGCCAACAAGGTTGGTGCCGTAGGCGATAGCCTGTTCTGAATGGAAAGTACCCTGTTTACCGGTGAAGCCCTGGCAGATAACGCGGGTATTTTTGTCGACGAGAATGCTCATAGGTTTGGATGTCCTGTTATGTATCCATGTAAGGGCTCAAGCCGCAGCTGTGACTGCCTTTTTAGCGGCTTCGGTAAAATCATTGGCAGTGAGGAAATCCAGACCACTGGATTCAAGCATCTCAAGTCCTTGCTGGGCATTGGTACCCTCTAACCTGACTACGATCGGTACTGGAACACCGATACTTCGAGCGGCGGTAATGATCCCTTCAGCGATCAGGTCGCAACGGACAATCCCACCAAAAATATTGACCAGAACAGTCTTAACCTTGTCGTCAGAAAGTATGAGTTTAAAGGCCTCTGTGACCCGTTCTGCGGTTGTACCGCCACCGACGTCGAGGAAGTTGGCGGGCTCGCCACCATGCAGTTTAACCATGTCCATGGTTGCCATGGCGAGACCGGCACCATTGACCATGCAGCCGATACTGCCATCCAGTGTGATGTAGTTGAGATCATGTTGGGCGGCAGCGGCCTCCTTCTCATCCTCTTGGGTGATATCGCGCAATGTGACCAGCTCCTGGTGTCTGTAAAGCGCATTGCTGTCCAAATTGATTTTTGCATCCAGAGCGATCAGCTGTCCTGATGTTGTAACGATTAACGGATTGATCTCAATCAGGCTGATATCCTTTTCAGAATAGAGTCGATAGAGAGCCATCATGATTTTTGAAAACCGTTTTATCTGATCGCCCTTCAGCCCCAGGCCAAAGGCCAACTTGCGGCATTGAAACGGCAGCATGCCAGTTGAAGGATTGACGACAGTGGTGAGGATTTTATCTGGTGTTTCGACGGCCTCTTCCTCGATGTTCATGCCGCCGGCGGCCGAGGCCATAAAGGCGATACGCGAACGGGTTCGATCCAGTAGTGCGCCGAGATAGAGTTCCTGGGCAATTTCACTCCCCTCTTCCACCAGCACATTGTTGACAGGCAGTCCTTGAGGACCGGTCTGATTGGTGACAAGGGTCATACCAAGGATTTCACTTGCAGCCTGTTCTGCTTCATCAAGGGTCCGGCACAATTTTACACCGCCTGCTTTACCTCGACCGCCGGTGTGGGCCTGGGCCTTGACGACCCATACATGACCACCGAGTGCCTGGGCTGCTGATCTTGCGTCGTTAGGACTCGACACGGATTGACCCTGGGGAACAGGAATGCCGTAATTGGCAAACAGCGATTTTGCTTGATATTCATGTAGGTTCATGGTGCAGCCTATGGTGGAATTGATAGAATCTTTTGCTGTTGGTTTTGCTTATAGGTGTATAAGTTGAATTATGACTGTTGATGAGCCTTATTTATAGTGCTTTGCACAAAAAACTCACTATAAGTCACGCGTTGCATGAAGGAGGCAACGCCATCTCACTACTATATTTTATATAAAAAACGGATGTGTCAATGCTGAAGGGTGCTAGCATTGCATATTTCAATATAAAATTAAAATACGTTATAAGTTAATATATACTGCTTAAACTCAGTAAATGCTGTGAAATGTATGCATTGTTCAATATGTCGCCTGGCGGCGTTTTTGCTGCTCAGGCAATTGTTTGTTAGGGTACGTCTCCTTCTGCCCGATCCTCTGGATGTTTCGCGAAACTGAAATCGCGACCTAAGTCGCTGCCGACCACCAGGGCCAAGGGCTGCATTATCCAACCATTTGAGGGATCCCTGGCAGGTATATGGATCTCTTTAGGAGCCGACTATGCCGCGGAATTCCCAGTTGACCAGGTCATTGCTTCATGCAGTTGCGTATTGACTACGCACCGCAACGATTTACAGTCTACACGGCGCGGGATCTGGACCGTATTGAACAATTAGTGCAACTTTCCGAATCCTTGCGTTTTGAGATGAAGGTTGTCTCATCCATACTGCCCTTTCGCGTCAATGAGTATGTATTACGTGAACTCATAGACTGGGAGCGAGTACCGGATGACCCGATGTTTCAACTTACCTTTCCGCAACGGGGTATGTTGTCAGATGTACATTTCAACCGTATGGCGATGGCAATACGATCGGGGATGGATAAGCAGGGTTTGCAGGCACTAGCGAAAGAGATCCGTGCCGACCTTAATCCCCATCCAGCGGGCCAGCTGCAGCATAATCAGCCTCTGGATGCGAATGGTGAGCGCTTAAATGGGTTACAACATAAATACCGAGAGACGGTGTTGTTCTTTCCCAGTCAAGGACAAACCTGCCACAGTTACTGCACCTTCTGTTTCAGATGGGCTCAGTTCGTCGGTGACAAGGCGCTACGAATGGCCACGACCGAAGCTGATAAGTTGTATGGGTATCTTCGAGCCCATCCTGAAGTAACAGATCTCTTGATTACCGGTGGCGATCCCATGGTCATGAAGAGCAGGCAGCTCAAGGCCTATCTTGAACCACTGCTGTATCCCGAGTTTAATCATATTCAGACCATCCGTATTGGGACCAAGGCGCTGACCTTTTGGCCTCAGCGGTTTATCACTGATGATGATGCGGATGAACTGATTGAATTACTGCATCATCTTGTGCTGGCAGGTAAGCATGTTGCGATCATGGCCCACTACAATCACTGGCGGGAGCTCAGTACCGATATTGCTCGGGCCGCTATTCGTCGACTGCGTGCCACGGGTGCTGAGATACGAAGCCAGGGGCCGTTATTAGCGTATATCAATGATAATGCCGATGATTGGGCCAGGTTGTGGAATGAACAGGTCAAGCTGGGTATCGTGCCTTATTACATGTTCGTGGAGCGAGATACCGGGGCACATCGCTATTTCGAAGTCCCTCTCTACAAGGCTTGGCAGATCTATCGTGATGCAATGAAAAACGTCTCCGGTTTGGGACGCACTGCCCGGGGGCCAAGTATGAGTGCAGGGCCGGGTAAGGTCGAGGTCCAAGGTGTCACTGTGGTGAATGGGGAAAAGGTCTTTGTCTTACGTTTTATTCAGGCAAGGGAGCATGATCGGGTACAGCGGCCATTCTTTGCGCAGTATGATGAACAGGTGACATGGTTTGATCAGTTGAAGCCGGCATCTGGGCAAGATCCCCGTTTTTTTGAAGCGATATAAGATGCTCCTGGGTTAATAGTAGGATTCTACCGCACCAAGTGTATGCTGGTTTGGCCTATAAGGGCTGGTATAAAGGTGGGGTATCTGGCGGATACCGGCAACAGCTTGGAAAAATACAATAGTTATCATTTACATAATCAGGTTGATGTACAGCTCCTGCTTCGGGCTATAATTTAGGCCTCCATAAAAAATATATATATGCGACTAGATATGATTTTATACCACACGCAGGGTAGGGTATTGACCTCATACAGAGGCACAATGTCTATCTTACGAATGCCTGAAGTAACTCATGGAGCTCACAATGGCGGATAAACAAAAGACCTATACCTTGACGAATGACGAGACTGGCGTATCGGTCAAGCTGCCCGTTCGCGAGTCGACGCAGGGACCGCCTGCAATCGATGTATCATCCCTCTACAAAGATGCTGGCGTCTTCACTTATGACCCTGGTTTTATGTCCACGGCAAGCTGTAAGAGCAAAATTACCTTCATTCAGGGTGAGGTGGGTATTCTGGAATATCGGGGTTACCCCATAGAGCAGCTGGCACAGAGTGGTGATTTTATCGAGACAGCCTATTTGTTGCTTAATGGCGAACTGCCCAATAAGACACAGTTACAGGATTTTAATAGCCTGATCAGTCGCCATACCATGCTGAATGAAACCCTGACCCATTTTTTCAATGGATTTCACTATGATGCTCATCCAATGGCGATCATGGTGGGTGTGGTAGGTTCACTTTCCGCTTTCTATCACGACTCGCTGGATATCAACGATCCGGAATTGCGTCGTGTTGCAGCCCACCGACTCATCGCAAAAATGCCGACGATTGCAGCAGCCAGTTACAAGCACAGTGTCGGTGAGCCATTCATGTATCCGCGAAATGATCTTTCTTATTGCGCAAACCTGCTGCATATGATGTTTGCCACGCCTTGTAGTGAATATGAGCTCGATCCGGTCGCAGAAAAGGCACTGAATCTGTTGTTTATCCTGCATGCGGATCATGAGCAGAATGCAAGTACTTCCACAGTGAGGCTTGCAGGCAGTTCGCTGGCCAATCCATTTGCCTGCATAGCGGCAGGTATAGCCTCTCTTTGGGGGCCTGCCCATGGCGGTGCAAACGAGGCAGTGTTGGATATGCTTAACGAGATTGGTGATGTTTCGCAAATCGACAAGTATATCGATAAGGCCAAGGACAAAGACGATGGTTTTCGTCTGATGGGATTTGGGCATCGTGTGTATAAGAAGTACGATCCTCGCGCCGGTATTATTCGCGAGGTTTGCCATCAAGTGCTGGAACGTTTACCAACTGATGATAATCCGATGTTTGAATTGGCTCAGCGCCTGGAAGAGATTGCACTGAGTGACGAGTACTTTATCGAGCGTAAGCTCTACCCGAATGTCGATTTCTATTCAGGCATCATCTACCGTGCGCTAGGCATTCCAAACAATATGTTTACAGTGATGTTTTCTATTGCCCGTACCGTTGGCTGGGTAGCGCACTGGCAGGAAATGATGAATGACCCTAGACAGAAGATTGGCCGTCCTCGCCAAATCTACAAAGGCTATGCTCGACGAGATTATGTGCCTGTGAATGAGCGATAACACTATTCGTGCGAATCTTCAACCTGGATCCGTGTGTTCAGGTTGAAGGTCAAGCAGTCGCTTTAGCTGTTTGAGATTGGCTCCTTGCATGGGTAGGTTGTCTATCGGGTCAAGCGGTCGTTTGTGTCGGTTCCCGGCAGGTAAGACAATCAGCTCGAAAACTACATCGTCAGCACTGAACAAAAAGCTTGGTAGCGTATCTCGGCTACCATCACTGAACAGGGCTGTTTGTTGTTTTTCCTGCCAAGGGATATGCAGATCACTGAGGGCAAACAGTATTTCCTCGGGTGTATTGGCAAACAGGTGCAACTTCACTTGGCTGTTGCTGTCCGCCGTTCCGTGAAAGACGGAACCGACAAGGATGGGTTGAAATTGCTTTAGGGCCTGCATTGCAGTCAGAGCGCTGTGACGCAGGTTCTGCATGACATCAGACTGCTGTTCGCCACGTAACAATCGCTGTTGCTCCCTTAACGCTTGCTCGACCTCCTCCCTGCTGGGCATCTTTTGGCGTCTGGTTACACCGTATTTGGCAGCAGCCTTTTGGCAGGCATGAGTGACGTTGTCGGAGCGTAGTTCTGTCAGAATACGAGCCGCCTCATAGGCGATGAGGCGCTGCAGTTCACGTTTGCTGCTTCCCATGATAAGACTCAGAAGGGATCTTCGATAGGGGTTACGGTCGTTGTGGTGTTAGTCTTACCCCCTCTGTTTGAGTTGTGGCCATTTGGTAGTTTGGGTGCATTCTGGACCTCGAACACCTCGAAAATCGAATTTGGACTGCCGACGCCAACCGGTTCACCCGTATCCACATCGATGCGCATGGTGACCATGTCAGCCGGCATTTCAGGTAGAATTTCCTCGATACCATTGAGTGCTATACGCATGTAGTCAATCCAGGCGGGAAGCGCAGCTCGTCCACCTACCTCGCCTCGTCCCAATGGTTTGACATCATCAAAGCCGATCCATGTGGTGGTCACTAAATAGTGGTTGAATCCATTGAACCAGGCATCGCGTTGATCGTTGGTTGTGCCGGTTTTGCCCGCAATATCGTGACGTCCCAGAGCTCGGGCCTTGCGCGCTGTTCCATGCTGAATTACGTCACGTAACATCGAATTCATCAAATAGTTATTCTGTTTTGTAATGGCACGTTTGGCGCAGTGTGGAACCTTTGGTTCAGTGCTGTCATGTTCAGTATTGGTTTGCGAAGTCGAATTCTCATCAGCGGACTCTTTAGCCAGTTTTGCCATCTCCTTGTTACAAACCTGAGCGGGATTTGCTTGATAGAGTATTTCACCCTTGTCACTTCGAATGGTGTCGATGACATGAGGTGAAACATAGTAGCCACCGTTTGCCAGCACGCTATATCCTTTACTCATGGCGAGCGGAGTGACGGTGCCACTCCCCAGTGCAAGGGAGAGGTCACGAGGTAGATCATTTTTGTCGAAGCCGAAACGACTGGCGTAATCGATGGCATGCTTGATCCCCATTTTGCGTAACAAACGTATTGAGACCAGGTTGCGAGAGTGGGTTAATGCATAGCGTAGGCGTGTGGGCCCAAAAAATTTACCACTATAGTTTTCAGGACGCCAGGCGGCCTCTAGGCCGACATCATCGAAGACGACAGGCGCATCGTTGATCATACTCGCCGGGGTAAACCCTGCCTCCAGTGCGGCTGAGTAGATGAAGGCTTTGAATCCGGAACCCGGTTGACGCTTGGCTTGTGTGACCCGGTTAAATTTACTGAGATAGAAGTCGTACCCGCCTACCAGTGCCTTGATAGCGCCGTTTTGAGGTGATAATGATACCAAAGCGCCTGATACCTCAGGAACTTGTGCCAATCGCCAAAAGGTCTCGCCCTTTTCAGGAATCTCTTGATAGAGGTAAATTATGTCTCCCACCGAGAGAACCTCACTGGTCTGTTTGAGGTCAGCCTTTTTGTGATCGTGATCAACGTAGGCTGTAGCCCAAGAGAGGGCTGGCCACTCTAGTGTTATTTGTTCGCCTGGTGCGGTTAGGGCCTCAGCGGTTTGCTCGTGTACTGCGGTAACAATAGCCTTTTCCATGCTTGTTATGTTGGGCAGTTCCGCAAGTATTGAAATTAAAGAGGATTGTTCGGTTATATCGGTGATATCATGTTGCCCCGCGACACCCCGGTAACCGTGCCGTTTATCATATGCCTGAATAGCTTGGCGTAAAGCACGATTCGCTGCTGTCTGTAGGTGGCTGACAATGGTGGTCGTTATTGTGTGGCCGCTTGTGTAAGCATCTTGGCCAAAGCGTGCAACCGCTTCAGCTCTGGCCATTTCTGCAACATAAGGGGCTTCAACTTCACTGGGTGTAGTGTGAAGTTCTGCGGTAATCGGTGATGCCTTGGCTGTGTCGTACTCAAGTTGGCTGATATTGTCGAGATTGAGCATGCGGCCCAATACGTAGTTGCGGCGTATCAAAGCCCTTTGCGGATCGGATATTGGATTGTAACGCGATGGTGCTTTTGGCAGACCTGCGATCATCGCAATTTCAGAAAGCTCAAGTTTTTCCACTGGCCTGCCGTAATAGACTAAGGCAGCAGCACCAACACCGTATGAACGGTGGCCGAGATAGATCTTGTTGAGGTAGAGTTCGAGTATCTCCTCTTTGGAGAGCATCCGTTCAATCTTCAACGCGAGCAAGATCTCGTTGAGTTTTCGAGTGTAGGTTTTTTTGCTGCTGAGGAAGAAGTTCCTGGCTACTTGCATGGTAATGGTGCTTCCGCCTTGTCGACGCTCTCCTGTGAGCAGGAGTTGCGAGGCAGCGCGTAGGATACCTTGGTAGTCAACGCCGGGATGTTGGAAAAAGCGGTCATCCTCGGCAGCCAGGAAGGCTTCGATCATCACGGGTGGGATCTCATCGAAATCGAGAGGTTCACGACGTTTCTCGCCGAACTCTGCGATGAGTAGGTGATCGTTGCTATAGATTCGAAGGGGGACCTGTAGGCGTACATCCTTGAGTGTATCAATGGATGGCAACTTGGGTTCTAAATATAGATAGGTGCCAAAAAGTCCGCCGGCTCCTATCACGGATAGGCCGAATAAGAAGTAAACGAGGTATCTTAAGAGTCTGTAAATCGACTTCATGCACTGGTTCACAGAATTAGTTAATCAGGACGTACCAGAATGGTCCGTATGAAAGATCGATAGTCTAGCAAATAAAATGAGAGCTTTTTTAGCTCTTTTGTGAAAAAACGTCTTCACAAAAAAATCATTTGCTGCTATATAGTTACTTACTCTAGTTAAAGAGAATCCTAGTTAAGTTTTGCGGCATAAGGATCGTTTGGGTAAACCGCATGTCACTATTCGGAAGAAAAAAACCGCCTTTAATAGGCATTGATATCAGCTCCACAGCCGTCAAGCTGTTAGAGTTGTCCACCGCAACTGGGCGCAATGGTGCGATCTACCGGGTAGAAGCCTATGGGGTCGAACCTTTGCCGGGAAACGCGGTTGTAGAGAAGAATATTGCAGAGGTGGATGCCGTCGGTGAGGCAATACGTGCCGCCGTCAGGCGCTCTGGCTCACGGGCCAAACATGCATCTGTCGCAGTATCCGGCTCGGCTGTGATAACCAAGGTCATCTCAATGCCGGCAACTTTGTCGGATCAGGAACTGGAAAGCCAGATTCAGCTTGAGGCCGATCAATACATCCCCTACCCGCTTGAAGAGGTTAATCTCGACTTTGAGGTTATAGGCCCTTCTGAAAAAAATGCGGAATTGGTGGATGTGCTTCTTGCTGCATCACGCAGTGAGAATGTCGATGATCGAGTGACGGCCCTGGAACTGGCCGGACTGAATGCATCGATCGTAGATGTGGAAGCCTATGCGATGGAGAATGCCTGTTCTCAGTTAATGGATCAATTGCCTGAACATGGTGAGGATCAAACGATTGCAATTGCGGACATCGGTGCTACCATCACCACATTGAATGTGTTGCATAACAACAAGATTATCTACACCAGAGAGCAAAACTTTGGTGGTCGACAGCTGACTGAAGAGATACAACGTCGTTATGGTCTCTCTATCGAAGAGGCTGGAATGGCCAAGCGTCAGGGCGGTTTGCCAGATAACTATGTGCCTGAGGTGTTGGAGCCGTTCAAAGAGGCCATGGCTCAGCAAGTCAGCCGGTCACTACAGTTCTTTTTCTCCTCCAGTGCATACAATAGCGTTGATCACATCATTCTGGCTGGCGGTAGTTCATCCATACCCGGTATCGATGATCTCATTGAGGAAAAGCTGGGAACCCCGGCATCTGTAGCAAATCCGTTTGCCAGTATGTCGGTTTCATCCAGAGTAAAACCTCAGGCATTGAGTGCTGATGCTCCAGCATTAATGATAGCCTGCGGTCTGGCGTTGAGGAGTTTTGACTGATGGCGCGCATTAACCTACTCCCTTGGCGAGAAGCGGAACGCAAAGAGCGTCAGAAAGAATTCGGACTTATGGTGTTGGCAGGTGCTTTGTTGTCTGCATTTGTCGTGTTCGGTATTCATCTACTTATCCAAAGTCAGATTGAGGCCCAAAACCAGCGGAACGCCTACTTACAGCGAGAAATCGATGCAGTTAAAAAGCAGATCCGGGGAGATACGGGATCTGGATAAAACCAAGCAAAATTTACTGGCAAGAATGAATATTATTCAGGAGTTGCAAGGCAGCAGGCCACAAATAGTCCATCTGTTTGATGAAATTGTCACTAGGTTACCCGATGGCGTCTATCTTGATCAGGTCAACCAAAAGGGAAATGCGGTGACGTTTGAGGGGCAAGCTCAATCGAATGCTCGGGTCTCCTCCATGATGCGTAATATCGATGATTCTGAGTGGCTGGAGAATCCAGCGTTAGTTTTTATCGAGAGCAAGGAGAAGACGGGAACAGGCTACAGCCACTTTCAGCTAAAAGTAAAACAATCCTCCCAAACAGTGGAGGTCGAGAAATGAACTTACAAGATCTCAATGAACTTGACCTGAATAATCTCGGCATATGGCCAATGCCGGTAAAGATTGTGGTGGTTGTTTTGGTCTCCTTGATCGTTCTTGCCGCAGGTTACTACCTCATTATTGAAGACCAGCTTGTCAGCCTTGAGGGTGTAGAGAAGAAAGAGCTGGAATTGCGTAACACATTTGAGGCCAAGCAGGCGAAAGCCTCCAATCTTGATGCCTATCGTAAACAATTGGAAGAGATGAAGCAGTCTTTCGGGACCATGCTGAGGCAGCTGCCTGATAAGACTGAGGTGGCCGAGTTACTTGTTGATGTGTCTCAAACTGGGCTTGCGGCCGGACTGGAATTTGAACTGTTCAAGCCCCAAGCAGAGGTACCCAGGGAGTTCTACGCAGAGCTTCCAATAGAGCTTATTGTTACCGGAAAGTACCGTGAATTTGGCAATTTTATCAGTGGCTTGGCGGCGTTGCCGCGTATTGTCACTATCCATGATATCAAGATAGAAAGAGGCGATCCGAAAGAAGAGGGCGACGACTTGCTTTTAAAGGCAACGGCGAAAACCTATCGCTATCTTGACGAAGAGGAGGGGCAATGAGCATGAGTATTTCGAACAAAACATGCCAACTGCTTCTATCAAGCCTTACTATTGTATTTCTGTCAGGTTGTGCGGATCCAAAGATAGGTGAACTGCAAAATTTTGTAGCAGAGAAAAAGTCAGCGCCACCAGAGCGAATCGAACCGCTGCCTGAGATCAGGCAGATAGAGACATTCCTCTATGATGAAGCGGGTCGTCGAAATCCGTTTGTGGATATGTCGGGGGAGCGCGCTGAAACTGCGAGTGTGGCCGGGAGTGGCCTTACACCAGATTACAATCGACGTAAGGAGGAGCTTGAGGGTTATCCCTTGGATTCTCTATCCGTATGGTCGGCACGTTAGAACAAACAGAGGCGTCTTGGGGACTGGTAAAGACCAAGGAAGGTACTGTACATAAAGTGAAGAGCGGCAACTATATGGGGCAAAACCATGGCCGTATCTTGGTGATTTCTGAAGACAGAATCGAGTTGACTGAGATTGTACAGGATGGTTCAGGTGGATACATTGAGCGTCAGGCTTCACTAGCGTTGGCGGAATAGTCAAGAGGAATTCGTGATGAGGGGTTTGCCAATGGCACTCAGACAAAGTTGGAAGGGGCGTTCTGAAATGGGTGGAGCCAGGAGCTTGAAAATCCATGCGGTGGTTCTGCTCATGATTCTGTGGGGCATGCCATTGATGGGTGTGGCTGGGACGTCACTGAATTCTATTGAATTCTCAGCAATGCCAGGTGACAGAGTGCAACTAACTCTGGGTCTATCAGGTCCGCCGGTAGATGAGCCGGCGAGCTTTGTTACTGAGAATCCGGCAAGGATTTCTTTCGATTTCATGGGCGTCAGTAGTGACCTCGGTTACAAAACCAAGCTGATCGGTGTGGGTCCGGCGCATAGCGTTACGGCATTACAGGCCGGTAGCAGGACACGGGTTGTCATCAATCTTACTGCCCTGGTGGGGTACAAAGCAGAGGTAGTGGGTTCAGAGGTGCATGTAACCCTTGACGTGAGTAACAAGGGGCTTGGAGCTAATACGGGAATGTCTGTCGCCGACACTAGCCCAATGGCTGAGTCGAACAGTAAGGTATCGGCCATTCCTACGACGAGCTACGGTATATCCAATGTGGATTTCCGACGTGGCGAGGAAGGGGAAGGACGTGTGTTGGTCACCTTGAGTAATACTTCTACGCCTATTGATGTGCGGGAGGAGGGTGGCAAGATTATTATGGAGATATTCAAAGCCAATATTGATGCATCTCTTGTGCAATCCCTGGATGTTATGGATTTCGCAACACCTATTACGAAAATAGAAACCAAGCCGATTGGTGAGAATGTCATTATTGAGATTACCCCAACTGGGGAGTACGACTATCTAGCCTATCAGGCTAATGATGTCTTCGCCGTTGAAGTGCGTTCCCTGTCCAAGCAGGAAAAGGAGGACTTGCTTAAAGAGCGGCTCGTGTTTACAGGTGAGCGGCTCTCACTCAATTTTCAAGATATCGAAGTGCGCGCAGTATTACAGTTACTGGCAGATTTTACCGGCCTGAACCTGGTTACCAGCGATACTGTCAGTGGTCGTATCACCTTGAGACTGAAAAATGTTCCGTGGGATCAGGCCCTCGATATTATTCTCAAGTCGAAGGGTCTGACAAAACGCCAGATTGACAATGTCATTATGGTGGTGCCAACAGAAGAGGTAGCTGCCCGTGAACAGTTGGAGCTCGAATCACAACAGAAGATTGAAGAACTGGCACCGCTCCGTTCTGACTTTATTCAGGTTAATTATGCCAAAGCTGAAGATCTGGCATTGTTATTAAAGTCGGAAGAGAATCGACTGCTATCCGAACGTGGAAATGTCACAGTCGATATCAGAACGAATACCCTATTGATTCAGGATACGGCATCAAAGCTTGAAGATATTCGACGCTTACTGCAACGATTGGATATTCCGGTACGTCAGGTATTGATCGAGTCACGAATTGTCATTGCCAATAACGATTTTGCAAAAGACCTGGGCGTGCGATTTGGCGCTAACTTCGATGGCTCTATCGGTGATAATTTCACCCTTACTGCGGGTGCATTGCCTGGTTATCTTGATAATACCTTTGGTATTGCTCCGGGCATCGAGATCAACAACGATGTCGGTGACAACCAAGAGGGGCTGATGGTAAATCTACCGGTAAATGAGCCTTCAGGTGGTTTGAATTTCCTGGTGGGTAAGGTGGGTACCTACCTACTGCAGCTGGAACTCTCCGCAATGCAGACAGAAGGACGGGGTGAGTTGGTCTCCAGTCCACGAGTGATCACCTCAGATCAGACCCAGGCCTCTATCAAGCAAGGTGTCGAGATCCCCTATCAGGAGTCAACTTCTAGTGGTGCGACAAAGATCTCTTTTAAAGAGGCGCTTTTGAAACTTGATGTAACGCCACATATTACCCCGGACGACAGGGTCCGAATGGATCTTAATATCAACAAGGACAATCCAGACTTTTCCCGATCCATCTTGGGCGTACCTCCGATTGATACTAGGAGAATCGAAACAACGGTGTTAGTGGATAATGGTGAAACTGTGGTGCTTGGCGGTGTATTTGAGAGGAAAAAGTCAAAAAGTACCGAGAAAGTACCTTTCTTCGGTGATATTCCCTATGCCGGTGTGCTGTTCAGGCGTAATGAGGAGCTTGACAATAACAACGAGTTACTCATATTTGTCACGCCGAAGATCCTTAAGGAGACACTAACCGTTCGCTAGTCTTCAGTTCAATTTCATTCTAAGGCGTACCAGTTGGTACGCCTTTTTTATTTTGTCAATCACATGGCGTTTGAGATGCTTCTGATTAAAAGCATGAACTTAAAGGTTTAGACGCTTTAAGACCTCACTCTCAGAGTGTTAAGCTGACATATACTCTTTAGGGTGAGTTATCAAAAAATATCATGGTAGATTTCGTCATATCAATGAAAATGCACATTGGGTAATCTATGCGTTTGCAGAGCCTTTTTCTGATCGGCCCAATGGGTGCAGGTAAGACAACTGTGGGTAAGCAGCTTGCGGAGCACTATCGCATGGAGTTCATCGATTCCGATCATGAAATACAGCGAAGAACAGGTGTGGATATCCCCACTATTTTTGAATTTGAGGGAGAGAGTGGCTTTCGTCAACGGGAGCATACAGTAATCGACGAGCTAACATCCCGAGAGGGCATTGTGCTTGCTACGGGTGGTGGGGCGGTTATTCGAGAGGACAACCGTAAGTCGCTATCTGCAAGAGGAGTGGTGATCTATCTTCATTGCTCTGTTCAACAACAGTTCGAGCGAACCCACAGAGACAAAAACAGGCCACTATTAAGCACCTCTGACCCAATGAAAAAACTGACGACACTCATGGCTGAACGTGATCCGCTATATAGACAAACAGCCGATATACTTGTGAGTACTGAAGGTCGTAATACACAGTCCGTGGTACAGGATATTCGCAAGCAAATAGAAAAGTTGAGTCAATAACGCTGTGACAGGATCAAAGAATTGATTATAAGTGAATCTAAATTGGATGTTGATCTGGGTGATAGGAGTTATCCGATTTTCATCGGTGAGGATTTGTATGCTGATACCCGTCTATTTCGAGAATATATATCCGGTAATCAGGTTATGGTTGTAACCAATGAGACGGTTGCACCGCTCTATCTGGAAAAGACGTTAGAAGCGCTGGCAGAGTTTGAGCTTAGAACCTGTATCCTGCCTGATGGAGAGGAGTATAAGACACTTGATATTCTGAATCGAATCTATACCGCCTTACTCAAGGGGCATTTTACGAGAAAATCCACCCTGGTTGCACTTGGTGGTGGTGTAATTGGCGATATGACAGGCTTTGCGGCGGCCACTTATCAACGTGGTGTAGACTTTATCCAGATACCCACCACACTGCTTTCCCAAGTGGATTCATCTGTTGGTGGTAAGACGGGTGTTAATCATCTTCTCGGGAAGAACATGATTGGGGCCTTTTATCAACCGCGCTTGGTGCTGGCAGATACATCAACTTTGAATACACTGGATGATAGGCAGTTCTCCTCAGGATTGGCAGAGGTGATAAAGTATGGATTGATAGTCGATGCTGATTTTTTTGCTTGGCTCGAGAACAATATGGATGCCTTAATGGCACGTGATCCAGGTTGTCTGGCTTACGCAATTCGACGATCCTGCCGTTGCAAAGCCGATGTGGTTGAAGCGGATGAGATGGAGGGGGGGCAACGAGCATTGCTGAACCTGGGACACACCTTTGGTCATGCAATTGAGACGGGTATGGGGTATGGCGAATGGTTGCATGGGGAAGCTGTCGCTATTGGCATGTGCATGGCAGCAGATTTGTCTAGACGCCTGGGCTGGTTGTCAGAGGCCTCATTTGCACGGACATGTCAACTTGTCGAGCGTGCAAAACTTCCGACATTACCGCCGAAAGAGCTCTCGCAAGATCGCTTTCTTGAACTGATGGCAGTCGACAAAAAGGTATTGGATGGACGACTGCGACTTGTCCTGCTGAAAGAGATTGGTAACTCATTGGTAACGGTTGACTTTGAAATGCAAAAACTGAATGAAACCTTGTCGTATTATGGCAGTTGATTGCCTCTTCGTTGGGGGGTACAGGCATGTCTGATGCGTACGATTATTTTACCACTACAGAGGTGAGCGCTCGTCTTGACCTGGTGCGTCACCTGATAGAAAACAGCGAGCTAGTACCGCTTGTTAGAGGGCCTTCCGGGATAGGCAAGACCCTGCTTGCCTCCAGACTGCAGCAGTTGTCACCGGATAACTGGTCCGTGTGCCATTTTTCTGCTGTTCCCACCATGCAGCCTGAGCGGTTACTGGCCTATATTGCACGATGCAGTGGTTTACCGGATATTGCGGGTGCATTATTACAGAGATTAGTCGATCGGTTTGAAGTGTTACGCAAACGTGGTCGCATACCCGTGCTGTTGGTGGACGATGCTCAAATGCTGCCACCGACCAGCCTAATGACACTATTACGACTTTTTGAAAGACAGGTGGATGGAGTACGCCTGGTCAGCATCGTACTTTTTGCGGACGAACAGATCGACCTGCTGCTTTCAACGCCTCAGCTTCAAGTGATGTCTCCCCAGGCAATTCAGGTTATAGACCTGCCTCCCATGACCCGCCAGGAAGCAACGCCCTTCATGTTCTTCCTTCTCAACAACGAGGGACTCACAGAGAAATTAGCCTTAGATGAGGTGAAACTGAGCCGAATTTATAAGGAGACAAAAGGTAACCCAGGTTTATTGGCTACGGCGATCCTGAATGCTGTGGGTGAAGATGGACAGCAAGTAGAACAATCCCCATTGTTCAGTGGTTATAGAAAACAGTTGTTGGTTGGAGGTGTACCCCTTCTGGTATTGATTCTGGGGCTGTTGTTTTTTCAGGCGCTGAGCGCCATGGAAGGCTGAAAGCCGAGGCGGTTAGTCCCCGGCAGCCGTGAGGCGAGACTGTAGACCCGCCGTGCCTTGCGCCAGA